>JAUHWN010000173.1 GCA_030424665.1 Bdellovibrionia bacterium
TAGCAAAAGATAATTGGTGTGGTGGCTGGCAACAAGAATACAACTCCGGAATGATCTCCTCTCACGACAGTCACGCGCAACTTTATGGGTACTTCGAAGCACGAATCGATATTCCAACCGGACAAGGTACATGGCCAGCATTTTGGACGATGCCCAAAAAACCGGGCCCCGGAATCGACCCTGATCGAGCTGAAATTGATATTTTTGAACATCTCGGTCGGCAACCAAACCGACTCAATTTTAATCTCCACTGGCAAGATGATAGTAATGAGGCCCATAAACACATCGGTCAATTTGGAAAATCACCCGTTAATGGATTTCATACTTACGGTGTTCTTTGGGAAAGAAATAGAGTCACTTGGTATTACAACGGAAAAAAAGTTCACCAAATAAGAGCAGGACAAATTCCAGGATCGTATATACCGAGCCAACCCATGTATATGATTGCCAATCTGGCTATTGGAGGCAACTGGGCGTGGAATCCCACCAATCAGCAGAAACAGAATTTTAACAAAACCATGAAAATTGATTATATGCGGGCCTTTCAAAAAAGGAATACCAGTGCTCCCCGCCCCAATAAACTTAAAAACCCCAATTTTGAAAATGGAAAAAACTACTGGAATACATGGGGGAATGTTTCACTTTCACAGGACGAATTCCAGGGCGCAGAAGCCATTCGTTTAAGAGGGCATGCTGGAGCCAACCAGGTTGTTACTGGATTAAGGCCGTTTTCTGTTTATCGACTGACAGCCTTCGTTAAAGATTATGATGGCCGGGGCAATGGTAAAGCCGCTACCCAAATTGGCGTCAAAGACTACGGAGGCGCACAGCAACTTACCGAATGGAGAATTGTTAAAAATAAGTATAAGAAATTAGAGGTCGTCTTTACTACAGGTAATACCAAAAAAGCCAAAATTATCGTTTTTCAAAACAATGGTGATGCCGTTATCGACAAGTTCGAATTAAAGGCCCTTTAAATAAAAAACTTAATTCAATAAAATTAAAACCCCCACGCCGGGAGGTTTTATTAAAACGGAAACTTCATTCCGCCAAGACCGCCACCACCGCCAAGCCCCATCTTCATCATTTGGGTCATCATTTTTTTAGAGGCCTCAAACTGCTTGATAAATTTATTAACGTCATTCACGCGAGTCCCCGATCCCTTAGCAATGCGGACTCGGCGCGAACCGTTAATGATTCGGTGATCTTGCCGTTCTTTTTTGGTCATCGATGATATAATGGCTTCGATTTTCTTGAGCTCATCATCAGCAGGAGCCATGCCTTCAAGTTGTTTTGACATTTGTCCCATCCCAGGAAGCATCTTCATTAAGCCTTCCATGGAACCGAGCTTTTTGATTTGTTTAATTTGTCCAAGGAAGTCATCGATTGTGAACTCCCCTTTTGCCATTTTCTTGGCCTGCTTCTCAGCTTCTTTTTCGTCGATAACCTCTTGGGCTTTTTCGACAAGAGAAAGAACATCACCCATATCAAGGATTCGACCCGCCAAGCGATCGGGATGAAAAACTTCGAGGGCATCTTGCTTTTCACCAACCCCTAAAAATTTAATGGGTACACCGGTGGCTTCACGAATAGAAAGGGCCGCACCCCCTCTAGCGTCACCATCAACCTTGGTCAGAACAAGACCAGTTAAACCGAGCTGCTTGTGAAAACCCTCTGCCACATTGACCGACTGCTGACCAAGCATGGCGTCGGCAACGAGAATGACTTCGTCTGGAGTCCAGATCTTCTTAATGTCAGAAAGTTCGTTCATCAAATCTTCGTCAATTTGTAGACGACCGGCAGTATCGACAATGACGACATCGAGGCCTTCATCTTTTGCCCACGACTTTGCTCTTTTAACAATATCCCGTGGGTCTTGTCCCACTTGGGTATCGAACACCGGTATAGAATTTTGCCCAGCCAAGGTTTTAAGCTGATCAATGGCCGCTGGTCGATAGATATCTGCTGGCACTAGCCCAGGCTTTTTGCCAAGCTTATCTCTTACGTAGCGAGAAAGCTTTCCAGAAGTCGTCGTTTTACCTGTTCCCTGAAGACCGACGAGAAAGATGACAGCGGGATCTGATTTGAGCTTTAATTCTTCGGTTTCTCCACCGAGAATACCTACGAGTTCATCATGCACGATCTTGACGAATTGTTCGCCAGGCTGAACGCCCTTGATCACATCCGTGCCAATGGCTTTCGCCTTAACTCGATCAATAAAAGCTTTAACAACTTTAAAATTAACATCAGCTTCAAGAAGACTGAGTCGAATCTCTTTTATAGATTGTTCAATATTCTCCTCGCTAATGCGTTTTTTTCCGCGAAGAGTATTAAAACTATTTACGATTTTTCCTGAGAGTTGATCAAACATGGGCTCAATTTCCTTTAAACATCAAGGCATTAGCTTTGCCATAGAATGCGAAAAAAGCAAGCGCTCAGGCTTGCTTTTTGGGGACTGAAAAGCCCAGAAGGCTTTATTTTTCAGCATTTTACCGCTTAGTAGCTGTAGAATCCTTCTGTCGCTTCTGAATGACGGTAATTTCTGTAGAAAAAACGCCAAATGAGATCGCTTACATCGGGGCCTCTTTGATCAGTATACTGAACCGAAGGACTTCCACCACTCCAAGCGTGATCCATACCTTTTACGATGAGCTGTGCCATCGACGGATAGGCACCATTGTTGTAGATAAGTAGATTAGCCGGGAGGGCACCCTCTACAGTTTCAGATGAGAAAATGTTTGCTGAAACACTGCCGTTTAACTGGCCATCATCAACCATATCATTGCTCATTAGGAACTGATCGATAATCATTTGTGAGTGCCCGGGATGAACGACTGTATCGTTAGTTCCATGAATAACAAATGTAGGAACTGGCTGGGCCACCTTTCCTGAGCAGGCTGCAGCTAATTCTGCCGATCGAGTCACATCGATTGAACTAGGGTTTTTCATTACAGAGAGGGCTGAAAACTGGTTGCTGGCGGCAGCAAAAGCCAATCCTGAGTGAATCGCACCGGCGGCGAAAACATCGCTATAGCAAGCCATTAAAAGAGAAGCCATGGCTCCTCCTGCTGAAAAACCTGCGACATAAATTCTACGGGGGTCGATTTGAATTTGGCTACCAAGGTTGCTGATTGTATCCATGATGGCTTGAAGCTCGGGTCCACCGCGACGGTGATTACGAGAATCAAACCAATTAAAGCAATTCAATGGGTTATTTGTGCGGCTCTGCTGAGCATAAATAACAGCAAATCCATTATTATCAGCCACAGTATTCATGTGCGTTGCACGAGCAAAAACACTTCCGTCTTGAGTACAACCGTGAAGCATAACGACAACAGGTACGGGTCCCTGAACGTTTTGTGGAACGTATACAATCGGCTCAGCATTTGCGGGCCCAAAGGGGTTGAAAATCGTGAATTGCGCCTCGGCACTTACGAGTGAAAAAGTAATTAATAAAATTGCGATGATAGATCTCATAGAATCCCCCCAAGTCATCCAGCCTTCAGATCTTTTATAACCCTTAAAATTTGGCCGGAACCTAACTTGAAACGTTTCTAGGGTCACGGAGAAATTGGAATTCCCCTTTTAGCAGAGGATTCGCGTCGCATCATCACTCAAGTTTTAAAGAAATTACAAAAAGAGGTATTCACAAGAATTATTAATTCGCGAAAATGCTTCTTGCTGTGGAAAATATTTTTCGGGCTCGTAGTGGCGCAAATAAAACTGTTCTTTACCACCCACCGGGGCGTTTAAGGGGGCTCCCGATACATAGAGTCCAAACTGTCCTTTAGAGGGGCGGTACTTCTTACTCGACCAAAACTGAAAAATGGAATCTAAGTAAATATGCCAAGGAGTCCAAAAGAATTGAGCTGAGGACTCGATGTATTCAACTTCGACCATGACTTCCCGCTCTTTTGGCACCTCGAGCCTGATAAAAGGAGGCATATTTTCTTTGTCACCGGCAACCATCCCCGGAACTGGATCACCATTTTTATCGAGAACTCGCAATCGAAAACGATCTCCCGGCCTCTTTGCAAGAAGCATAATCGAAACCCATCTCTCGTTTCTGGGAGTTACTGGAATTTTAAATTTTGAACCCATTTTTTTGATCTGTCCTCGCACTCCAAAATGAAGATCATGAAAGCCAGGGATCTCAGAGAGTTTCATTGCTTGGTCTGCATCGTATATTTCGTAGAGCTGGACTTGTTTGTTCTTTCCATCAACCTCTAGATCTCTCGATTGACGAATTAAAAATCCATGCTTGTCTCTGAATTGTCCACTTTGATCAATATCAAAACCCCAAACTCCGGTAAATCCATTGGGGCCCGTTGCCGATTGAACGCCTTGGTGAAATAAAGCACCAAGCTCCGCCAAGGGACCATCCACTGTATTCATGGCGGGCATCCAGGCTGCCATTTGTTGCATGGTCATTTCAGCGAGAAGTTGGCTATTGGGGCCAAAGGGACTCGCCGCTCCCGCAAGCTCTGCCATTCGAATGGAATACTCTTCCCAGTTCTTGAGGGCTTTAAATACTTGCTCCGGGTTGAGGAGCGAATCGCCGAAAAGACCGAAGGATCCAAGGTTAGAAAAACTTCCGAGAACTCCAAAGTTGGGATTGTAAGGCCCAGCTTGTGTCAGGAAACTGCGAACATAGCGATTCGGATCAAAGGGCGGCAGAATGTATGAACTGTAGGGCCCTTGGTACCTTTGAGAGTTTTCAACGAAGCTTTCGTAAATGAGGTCGCTGGTGGTAAAACTATAGGGCCCGACACTATCGGTATTATTTTGGGCTTTAACGACCCAACTAAATCCCGTAATACTCAGGCAAAATAGCAAAAGACTGATAAAATTCTTAGTACCTAGTGACAATGAAACCTCACGTTTAATCCTGCCTTTATAAAGCAAAATGAGGTCCACTTCTAGAAGGGCTGTAAATCCTTCTTTTTATGACATTTTAGGTTCCAAATTGGTCCGAAAGCTCAGGTCTCTTGCCTACTTCTCAACTTAAGAAACTACCATCGCGAATAATGGCCTTTTTTGAGGACAAAACGGGCTAAGAAATAGAATCCACAAAGGGCAAGTAAAGATATCCCAGCTGCCATCCAGGGTTCCACATCGGACTGGCCGAGAAGGCCATAGCGAACCCCATTGATGAAGTAGAGCATGGGATTAAAATACGAAAGGCTTTTCCAAAATGGGTGGAGGCTTTCGATGGAGAAAAAGACTCCGCCAAGGTATATGAGTGGAGTTAAGACAAAAGCACCCACCGCCGACATTTGATCGAAGGTTTTTGCCCAAAAGGCCACGGCAATTCCCAGTTGCGCAAAACTGAGCCCACCGATGATGAGAAAAAAGAGTAAAACGAGGGGCTGTTCCACACTCAGAAGTTCGCCAATCACCACATAGTGAAAAACTTGTCCCACAAAAAACGTGATACTGCCGACCATAAAACCCCGGGTCAGTCCGCCAATGGACATGGCCCATAGAATTTGTGAAACACTCAAAGGGACAACCCTAAGATCTTCAAGGTCACCAGAAAACTTACCGCTCACAACAGAACTCGACGAGTTCTGAAAAGAGTTATTAAGCACAGACATCATTACGAGACCCGGAATCAGAAAACTGAGGTAAGAAAGCCCTGATGAGAGAGTGATGCTCTTACCAAGGGATACGCCAAAAATGAGAAGGTAAAGTGAGGCGGTAATTAGAGGTGTAAAAACCGTTTGAAAGATCACCTTTAAAAATCGATTTAACTCTCTTTTGTAAAGCGAGAAAAAAGGAGTCCACGTGAGGTCAGAAGTTTTTTTCATTGAACGTCTCCTCCTAAAATACTCAAGAATGCATCCTCGAGAGAACCTTCTTTAATGCTCAAGTCCATGACGAGATTTAAATCGAGCCCCAGGTCATTAATTAAATCCCCCACACCCTTATCTGAGGGTACTCGAAATTTAAGGTGCTGCCCTTCTTGCTCAATCAAATGAGCGTGCTGTATACTCTCTAACTCTCTAGAGACTTTAATCATAATTTCTCTTTGTGTGAGTTCCTTTATGAGCTCCGCCGTGGGTCCGATCTTTTTAAGCTGCCCTCGCTGCAAGATCCCCACCCGATCACAAAGCTCTTCGGCTTCTTCAAGATAGTGAGTCGTCAGTAATATAGAAAGACCATCTTTTCTCAACTCTTCAACAAAGTCCCAAAGAGAGGTTCGCAACTCAATATCAACACCGGCCGTGGGCTCGTCCAGTAAAAGCAACTCGGGCTCGTGGACCAATGCCTTAGCAATAAGAAGGCGCCTTTTCATACCACCTGATAAGGCTTTTACTTTTTTATCTTTGTGTTCAAAAAGTGCGAGTTTATCGAGAAGGTAGTGAATTCTTTCGGTGTTATTAGAGCGACCGTAGTATCCAGAGTGGAAATGAAGAATCTCTTCGACACTGAAATAACCATGATTAATGAGTTCCTGAGGAACAAATCCGATGGCCGCTTTTGCCAGCTTCGTTTCTTTTTGGCAATCGTGGCCAAAGACTTCGATTCTGCCAGAAGTTTGTTCTTGCAGGGTCACAATACAGGAGATAATCGAGGTTTTTCCCGCCCCGTTGGGTCCAAGGAGTCCAAAAATTTCACCAGGTTTCATCTCAAAACTTACAGAATCGACGGCCGTAAATGCGCCGTACTTTTTAACGAGATTTTCAATTTTAAGTGGCGATTTTTTTTCCAAATCAGTCCCCCACGCTCTTACAAGCCTATCCCAATACTTATTGGGTTCTAACTAATTACAAAGTCAGTAAATGGCGTACCAAAAGTAATGTCTTCATTCTCTTTTTCTAGCCAGCGAAGATCCCATTCTTTTTCGAGAAGGATCACTGGTCGGTCTAAAGCATCGCGATAAACGATACTTGCACCCTTGATCTCATCGACAAACTCACCTTCTGCATTTCGCGGCCACCTGGCTACGGTTAATGGTAAGCGGTTGATTTTAGCACCACTTAAATTGTATTCGTCTTCGATGCGATAAAGAAGGACGGTAAACTGAAGTTCACCGACAACACCCACCACAGGGTCTTGGTCGCCGATGACAGGATCAATAAAGGTTTGAATCGTACCCTCTTCGGCCAATTCGCGAATGGCCTTTTGAAGTTTCTTTCTTTTCATGGCGTCTTTAACAGAGAGCCTTGCAAAGAGTTCTGGTGTAAATCGCGGGATATCTTCGAATTGAACTTTCTTACCCGAGCTCACACAGTCGCCAATTTGAAAGTTACCCGAGTCGTTCACGCCGACGATGTCGCCAGCAAAGGCCGTATCAGCAGTTTCTCTGCTTTGAGCGACAAACTGACTGGAATAAGCCAAACGAATTTCACGGTCGAGTCGCGTATGTTTTACTTTCATTCCGCGCTCGAAAGCCCCAGAGCAAACTCTAATAAAAGCAATTCGGTCCCTGTGATTGCGGTCCATATTGGCCTGAATTTTAAAGACAAAACCCGTAAAATCCTTATCGAGAGGCTCGACAAGGGCTTTATCATTTTTACGTGGCCCCGGCCCCGGAGCCCATTGAATAAAGTAATCGAGAAAGGTGTTCACCGCAAAATTCATTTTAGCGCTACCAAAGCTTGCGGGACTCAGTTCTCCGGCTAAGTATTTTTCGTGAGAAAAAGGCTCAAGAGCCGCATCGAGAAGTTCAACTTCTTCTATAAATGTTT
>JAUHWN010000174.1 GCA_030424665.1 Bdellovibrionia bacterium
ATAAGATCTTTGCTGTACTCTAATTTGTTACCTTATTTGTACTCTAATAAGATCTTTGCTGTACTCTAATTTGTTACCTTATTTGTACTCTAATAAGATCTTTGTTGTACTCTAATTGTTCCACGGATGTACTCTAATTGTTCCACGGGATATTGCAAATAAATGAGTTTTCGTTAGCCAGATGGTCGCGAGAGGCACCTATCATCAAAGCACAAAGTCATGGTCTCTTTGTAACATAATTTAAAAGTAGCCGAGGATCTTCGCAAAACTTTTTTTTGAGAAATGGTTCAATTTCAGAGTAGGGGATCATATAGTGTTTTCTTTGGTGCTTTAAGCCATTAGAGCGCCTCTTCACGCGACGTTGACTACACCACCTTTGCCAAGTTCTTACTGACTTCGTCGTAAGCAGGGCGGCTTCTGGTGGCTTAAATTTCAGTGATTGAATGTCGAATTCTAAGTGGTCTTTGAGCCTCCTGGAGAACAGTTTTTCCCTGTGTTTTTTGCCGGTATTTTTATCGCGTAGCTCGAACTCTTCGAGGGCCAGGCGGTCCACCTCGGCCATTGTGATTGCTAAATCCTTATAGAATTCGGAGGCATTTTCATATTTACGGGGTAGGGGAAGGGTCTTTGTGATACCCATGTCAGGACAAGTGACCGTAACCCCAAAATTCTTTCGCCTCTGAATGTAGATGGGAAATGCAAAATCATTTTTAGGGGGGGCCGTGAGTTTTTTTGTCGCCTTGAACTTTGTTTCACTATTAAATTCCAAAAGTTAGCCTTTTCAAAAGTTTATTGCTGTTTGTAGGGTAGAAAAATAGCGCCATTTAGCGCCAATAAAAAGCAAAAAACTAGACCACAGTTAAGCAATAACTAACTTAATATAAATGAACTTATATTAAGTTGCTCATCTCTGATTTTTTATGAGACCATTTCCTCATATATTTACATCAAAAAGGGGGTGTTTTGATGCCTGGATACAACCATCTCGCGAGCGAAAAAACAGAGTTCCGAAAAGCAGAGGAGTGCACTGAAAATACGCAATCAAAAAAAGGGCTCACCAAGTCCCAAAATATCGAGCCTCGGATCAATGAGCTCCTATTAGAAGAATCGAAACTTCTGGCGACCTTTCTATATCAAAAAACCGAGAACACTCGAATTGCCTACCAAACCGACATCAAGAAGTTCTTTGCCTTCTATCGTGGCAAAACACTTAAAGACATCACTAGCGCACACATAGTGGTTTACTTTAAAAATCACCCTGAATTGAAGAGCTCAACTAGAGCTAGAATCAAGTCGAGTCTCTCCTCCCTGTTTAAATTTTGTGTCAGACAAAGATATCTAACAGAGAACCCCTGCGAGCATCTCGATCCCATCAAGGTCCCTGATCAAACCCAATTCAGAATTCTTTCTATTGAAGAGGTCAGACGCATGATCGAACTTGAACCCAGCCCCAGGAACCAGTTCTTCATTCAGCTGATTGCAAGGACTGGACTCAGGATCTCTGAAGCTATCTATTTAACTCTTGAGAACTTTAAGGAAAGAGACGGGGACTGCTTTTTAATTGTTATTGGAAAAGGGCATAAAACCAGGACCATTCGAATCCCAAAAGAGTATTTAAACAGGGCAAGTTCACTCCTGGAAAAAGAGGGACAAAAATTGAGGCCTGATGCCCCCCTTTTTAGACCCAAAAACTCAACTTCAAAAAGTATTAGTAAAAAAGCTGGTTGGGATATTGTTAAAAAAGCTGCTCTGAGAGCTAGTCTAAGTTCCAAGGTCTCGCCCCATTGGCTCAGGCATTTTCACGCTACCTACTCACTGAAAATGGGGGATGATCTCAGGGTCATTCAAAAAACCCTGGGGCACTCCTCGATTGCTACAACCACAAAATACGCGGAGGTTAGTCCTGAACAGAGCAGTGGAGAGAGTATCAACCTGTAGGGGTGTAAACCAGGTTTGTCTAACATTATAAGCTTTGGGACTGCATGGATAGACAAAAATCTAGCAGCATAAAGCTTTAGTTTAAGCTAATCAAAAATCTCCGTAACCAATCTGAAAACTAACCAGACATATGCTGAGGTGAGTAACATAGATACTGCTATCAGTATCCAAATTGTACAGCTAGATAGACTGAACTGTGGAAGAAGTAGTCCAATAAAGCATAAAATTATTATCACTAAGCCAGACCCAGTTTCTCTTTTAAGATTTCTAATTATTTGAGGACGTTTCTCAATATCAGCATTCAAGGCGTAAAATTCATGTCTCCAATCAAGGCATATTCTCTTTTGCTTCGATACATCGGTTTCTTTGTCAGGAATATCACTTGAATTAAATTTCTGCTTAAAGAATCCATCGTATTTGTCATTATTCACTTCAAAGAAATCTTTTAAAATTTTCCAAATATCTAGGGCCCTTGCTTCTTCGTCGACATGAAGGCTGATTCTTTCTTCGACATTCTCTGCTTTTAAAAGGAAGTTCCATTGTCTCCCAGAAAAGGCTTGGGAGATCTTGGTTGATCTTTTTTCAATACTGTCTTTAATATTTTGAAGTTTAAAAGTAACGAATACTCCAAGTAAAGCTACCAAAGCTGCTATACATTGTGCGATCGTCGAAAAAAAGTAATAGATAGTATTTTCCATCTAAAATAGTATGTAACCTTTTGGCCTAAACCTCAATCTGTAAAAGCAATAGAGACGTTGACGACGCTGCTCTACTAAGGTTTAGGATTTAGCCAGATCAAAAATAAAAGTATGTTGTTTAGTTCTTTGGTCGCCATTTTTAGAATTGTCTCGATTAAATAAAATTTATTGAGCAGTATTTTGTAATGGATTCAGAAAAAAATGCAATTTCCTGTTATTGGATCAAAAATGAAACTAGTAGTAAAGATAGCGATTATCTAAATTTATTATACAAGTCTTGGAAAAGAAATTGGTTTGATTTGTTTGAAGAGATTGGAAATCGAGAACAATGCAGCAGCGATGAATTTGCAAGGCAAGATTATTTTTTGGCTCTTTATTTAAATCACGAGCTCGCTGGTTCAATTGGGTTTAGAGAGGTAGACCTTTCTTTGGAGGTTGGAGTCGATGATTCATATATGATTCCTTGGCCAGGTGAATTTAAAAGTACATTTTCAAAAGAAAAAATTCTTCTTATGAGTGGGTTCAATATTGCAAAGAAATTTAGGGGACGCTTTTTAAGAGTTCCATCGATGTTTCTTTTTGGCACGTTTATTATGAAACAATTTTTAAGAAGCAAAAACTTAGCTTTAGTCACAATTGCTAGAAATGATGCGGGTGTAAATAAATTTTGTGAAGCATTTGGAGCAAATAAAGTTGGTTATTCAGAAAATTTTCACGGAAAAGAGTGCGATCTCATGTGTTTTGAAAAGGAAAGTGTAAAGCTTTTCCCTATTAAGGCTATGGAGCAAATTTTGGGTGACAAAGAAATTGAAGATTTTAATGAGAAAAAAGAAATATACAAGATAGGGGCTTAAATGACGGATTTTGATAATTTTAAAGACATATATTTAGAAACAATGAGTTCAACAAAAGATGAGGTTCTTTCTTATGATTGGAGTAATAAAACTTTCTATACATCTTGGGTAGGGCAAATATACCACTTTCTATGTCACTCAACTCGTATGATTCCCTATGCAGCTAGTAAATTTGGGGTGGAAGACGAACAGTCATTCAACAGGTGCATTGAGCATTCCCATGAAGAAAGGGGGCACCATTTGATGGCGATCAATGATTTGAAAAGTTTGGGATCAGATGTTTCTCAACACAAATTGATGTGGTCTACTGAACAACTTTATTCGTACCCCTATCATGTAATTGAAACTGTCGACCCAATTGGAATTTTTGGTATTAGTGCGTATATGGAGGGGTTGGCTGTAGAGGTTGGCAAGGATGTATCAAATATTGTGATTGATAAGTTTGGAAAAAAATCAGCATGCTTTCTAATTTCTCATACTCATGATGATGAAGATCATATCAAAGAAGTTTTTCAAGCACTTGAAAGTTGTCCAGGTGAAAGGTTGAAAGTTATAGAAAGAGTATTTCTGGGTGCAAATAGAAACTTTTTAGACATGCTTAAGGCTGTCTCTGAAAAGACAACAACTACTGCATTCGTAAATCCGGAATCGGTTAGGGCGTCAGCCTAGGCTTGTTTTATTTTTTTTTTAATCAATGATTTTGACTTATTTAGGCCGAGGCTAGATCTGTAAAATTGTTCATTAGAAACTAGTATATTTAACAGGAATTCTTCTTTTTTAATCTTTAGAATTTTTGATAATGCTTCTAGCTTTTCTACGGGAGGGCCACATTTACCTTTCTCCCAATTAGAAACCATTTGTGCCGATATTCCCAATGTGTCTGCTATTTCTTTTTGAGATAGGCCTTGGGTTTTTCTTTTTTCCAAAAGGTATTCGCTTAAGGCTTGATATTTTTCTGTATATTCAGCCACGTTAATGGCTCCTCAAGAAGCCTAAGTTTGTATTATTATCTACTAGTTTTGCGGTCTGAGTGGCGACGAAACCTACGATTTCATTATTTGGGTTAAGTAGAGATGCGCCGATTTTATTTTTTATGATCATTTTATTTTTTTTAGCAGAAAATCTCTCGATCAATAAATGTTCTTCAACTTTAGATCGATAGAGATCTTTATTTTCGGATAGTAAAAGAACAGCTTCTTCAATAAGGCTTGAATTTATTGTTGCGTCTCTTTCAAAAAGTTCAGTCCAGTCATAGGAGCTAAGTGTGAGGACGTCATAGCTGGTAAATTTTAAACAATTTAAATTTCTAAAGATTTGTATGAATGAATTATCATAGACCTCTACAACATCGGTATTTGTTAAGTTTTTAAAAAACTGATCTGAGACGCTTAGACCCATTTTGTCGAAAACTGTTTTTAAGCATGAAGGATTGTCATTGAGGTCAACTTCTTTTTCAATCATTCCGCTTAAAAAGTGATAATAGTTTTTTAGTTTTAAAAAGGTTGATTGTTTTTTATCATCTGGAAGTTTTAGAAAGTTCGATTTGCTGTCTTGTGAAGAAAAATTAATTTCTAAAAAGCCGAATTCATTTTCTAAACTATCCAACAATTGGTTGGTGCTTTCGATGATTTCATGACCTGTTTCAATAATATTGAAAGATGGGGGTTGTTTTGGAAAAAAATTATACTGACTTATTACGTTCATAACTAAAAATTGTTTATTTTAGCTTGGGAAATATGTCAAAGTTAAAGGGTATTTTTTGTGCCTAAGCTAATAGATTCGAGGTGAATCTAATTTATGGCATTGCTCGTTTATTTTCATAATTACTAGAATAGTGAGTGCAGTATAATATTGATTTAAACTCAGCATTTAAAAAGTAGCAAACGAGTAGAAAAAAATAGCAAACCGATGAAATTTCGCGAAATGTGGTGAAAGTTTAAACAAAGATCGAAAGGCGTTTTTCAATGATTTTAAGTAGTTAGGGTTGTTGGTTTTTTTTTGTGTTTGTTAAATGGTCGACCCTCGTTCCACGCAAAGATGGATCTTCTTAAAAAATGGTCCAAAATTCTGGATATATAATATTTTTTGACGGTCATTTTCCACCTGAGAGTGAACCTGCTGCCTTTAAATAATGGCACAATGATTGAATTACTGTCTCCTCAAAAAGGGAGGAATCAATGAATTCTAAAATAATGTTCTTAATCTTGGTATTTTTTTCAGCATCAAGTGGTCTGGCTGAGGCAGAAGAGGGAGGGTGGATTATCCACCAAGCTTTTCCTCCAAAAGATGCCAATATGGTTGGTTTGTCTATTAAGGATGCCGGCGCAACTCTCGAGATAGAGCGAAGTGGAAATGATGTTAGGGCGATCTCTCGGTGTTCTGGAGATGCAAAGATTGTTGATTCGGAATGTGCCGATGACGAATCGACACTCTATTTCGTTAGCAAAGAGGTCGATGGTAACACCCTAGTGTGCAATTACCGGCATCGTGAGTCTTACCAGAATGGCTTAGACCCCTATCTTGTCGTCAAGATCCGTTGTTCAAAGAATTAATGAAACATGTTTTGCACATTAAATTTTTAGACGAAAAACAAATAGAAGGTCTAGAAAGGCGCTTTATGGATAATCTATGTATGTCTTAGAAAGTAGCTACGCACATTCACCTGAGGGGAGGGTGAGGGAGCGATCCTTCAGCCTTACCCGATCCCAACCATCATTAAAATTTAATTCAGATACCCAAAGATTAAAATCTCTCATGAGGCAATCTTATTACGAATCTTACGAACTTTATCTAATCCATGAAGGTCCCGATATTGCCCTCTGAGGCTTTCTATCCTGTGCCAAGCACCTTCTGTATCCTTGAATTTCCAAGCTCCCCAACCGGCACAAGGTTTTCCTGAAACAGCCGTTCCCGCCTTCGATGGGTTTGGGTAAATCGCGCCATTGACCTCTAAATCTCCATTCCCTGTAATTCTACCCCAGGAAACTTCACCTTTATAATCAATCTTCCAATTATCACCTTCGTGGACCAAATTGTCTTCCAGTAGATCTGCTATGGTAATTCGTTTAGTTTTTCTGACTTTTGTCACTATTTCACTGAGTTTTGTATCAACACCAGTTTCTATTTTTGCCACGGTAGCCATGACATCATCATCTGAAGAGGCTTCGCCGGATTCAAAATCTACAGGCAACTTACCTTCTTCATCAGATACTTCTTCTAAAAACTGAATTATACGTTTTGTTGTTATCCGCAGACTGGAGTTCGCCTTCACCCTTTCCTCTTTAAATTCTTTGCGGATTGCGTTGACCAAGGTGTCAAATGGGCCAGAGAGTAGAGAATAAAGAGCGTCCTTTATTTGTCCATTAATCATATGTTCTTCATATGTTTTTTGAATCTCATCATTTTCTAAGCGATCTTTACTAAGTAAAGCGACTAATTTTTCAGCCAATTCATCGGCTGACAGTCCATCCTCAGTATCGACGTCCTTTATTTGAAGAGTTAGGAATCTTTGATCTTGAAAAGAATCCCCACCTCTTGAATTATACATAATGTACTTATTCCCATCTGATAAAACGCCCCACTGCGTTCCCATTTCGCCAAGGTAGGTACAGATTTGTTTAACTATTTTTGCATTGTTCAGGTCAACTCCGAGTGCTTTTGCCTCCATTAGAAGGATTGGCTGTTTGTTGTCTTTACCAGAAAAAAAAGCGTAATCAACAGGCTCATTATATGATTTATGACGTAACTCACTCTTCACCGCATTAAAGTCACTAAAATCCCATCCCAGAGCTGAAAATAGTGGATTGATTAATCCTTGTCTCGTATCGGTTTCACTTAGTTTTGTATTGGCTTTCTCGGCTTCAACAATTCGTGTTTTTAACTTTAATATCTCTTCTTTTACGGATTCAATAGACACAGTTATCTCCTTTATTTGATCAAATATAATCGGTTTAGTTTGGTAGATAATATAGTCGAGAAAACAGTTGTTCTAAAAGTGGGCAGCTCAAAACCACTATCTAAAATGGCGGCCTCGACAAAGGTGCTGGTTATTATCTAAATAAAACCTTTCAAAACCTGTCCTGTATTTGCATAAGTGATTGTTACGTAAGGTTTTCTCGACAGACCGAAGCAAGGCCATCGGCCTTGAGGCAAGCGAGCCCCTTTGGTTAGGAAGGGGGGGGGA
>JAUHWN010000175.1 GCA_030424665.1 Bdellovibrionia bacterium
TGAAATTCTTGTGGCTTGGGTTAGCTCGACAGGTGAAGAACAAACACAACCAACACCAGCCCCTACCCCCATAGTCGACACAAATCCTACTCCAGTCCCTTCTCCGACCCCCATAGCAATGCCGAACCCAACTCCAACTCCGCCAACTCCTACGCCAAATCCAAATATCGAGCCTCCAAATTTTGCGAAAGTTCAAGAAATTCTCGGCAACAATTGCGTTAGCTGTCATCAAAATGGTGGCCGCGCGGGCCTATGGCCAATCGACTTCACAACAGAACAAGAATTCATAACAGAGGGTTGGGTTACGGCCGGCAATATCGACGATTCAAAACTGATCAATCGTTTAATTTTCTATAAGGGTTCGAACTCCACAAACACAAATATGCCTGCAGGAGGAGATCAAGCCCTATTTACTCAGATGGATTACGATCTACTCGCGGCTTGGGTCAAAAGTTTAACCAATACTCCAAAACCAACTCCAACTCCGATTGCCAATCCAAACCCAACTCCAACACCGCCAAATACAAACACTCCAGAATTATTCGCCTGCAAAGACAACATGGAAACGAGCGAATCATTAAGTTACAGTTTGTCGAAAAAACAATATATCAATTCTCTTCGAGTAATATTTGGAGACGAAATTGTTAACCAACTCAAATCCGAGCTCAGTACGATCCCAGAAGATCAGTTTTCACACTACGAACACAGAAGATTAACTAGCATGACAAAAGACTCTATTGAGTCCTACCTTAACATTTCAAATAAAATTGGTGCCCTCGTATCCGCAGATACCGATCATCTCAAGAAAATCTTTCCTTGCGAGGCTCCTAAAACTGGTGAAACTGTGAATCCGGCAGGACTCGTCTTTTCGAATCAACCGGGAACTCTTTCGGGTGCGGTCGTACTCGACCACAACAACTCTTTGCTGGTTACTCAAGGTACTATTGAAATGTATTTTCAGCTCGATTCTGTGAACGGTCGAGTCGGATTATTTTCAAAAGATCATACGGGCTACGGAAACGGTGGACACATCAGTGTCTATATTGACAATGGGATTCTCAAGTCTCGATTGCAGTCAGCTAATTCAGACTCAGAATTGTCCTATGCGAGTCTCAATGCCGGAACTCCATATCACCTAACCATTAGCTTCGGAGCTTTAGGAAATCAAATGTACCTCAATGGTAGTCTTGTCGATAGTACAAACTATACGGGCGGACTTTTGGGCAACACCGAAAAAGTCGTTATCGGAGCTCTACAGTGGGCCAGTCAAGCGGGGCAAACTGACAAAATCCAAAACCCTGCATCTGGTGTCATTAACTTTGTAAAAATTTACGACAACCAACTACAAGCAAATATTATTTCAGCTCTCGCCCAACAAATCCCTGACCTCGATAACATCAATTCTAATGGTATCTACTGCCTAGATGGGTATCTTGACGGTTTGGCTGAACAAATTTTTAGACGAGCTCTTTCTCAAGAAGAAAAAGAGTTCGCCCACTCGTTTTCCCAATCTATGGGGCGATTGGAGGATGGCCTAACAACTGTTCTCTCCTACCACCTCCAATCACCCTTTTTCTTAATGCGCATGGAGCTGGGGAATGAAGAAGATGACCTGAGTGAGTATGAGTTGAGTCCCTATGAAATTGCCAATAGAATTTCGTTTTTGGCAACAGACGCTGGGCCAGATAAAGAACTCTTAATGGTGGCAAAAAACAACTCGATCCTCGATATGGAAGTGAGAAAGAGTCAAGCACGACGACTCCTTCGGTCTCCCCTTGGTAAAGAGAAGCTACAGGAAACCTTAATGGCTTGGTCGAAAATGGGTTATGTCGAACCCATTGAAAACCTCCCCAATGACCTCATCATGGGAATCAATTCTAGCTCATTAAAAACGAGCATGATCGAAGAAACACGAGAATATCTAAATTACATCCTATTTGAAGCTAATGGTAATTTTGAAGACCTATTAACGTCAAAGGTATCATTTGCTAAAGATGCCGACCTCGCAAATCTCTATGGTCATTCACCTGCGACAAACTCGACGCAAGAACTTCAGGGACGTCGCCAGGGCCTATTAATGCGAGCACCGGCATTTACCAGCGGCTTTAGCCGGTCTCGAATAATTTTAAGAGGTGTCGAATTTCAGGGGAATGTGTTGTGCAATGAACTCCCGTCACCTCCCGATGACATTGTTATTAAAAGGGACGATGAGATCCTTACAGCAGAAGAATTATTGAATACTACTAACAAAGCTCATATTGCAAAGTTAACAGAGTCAAAGGATTGTATGACCTGTCACTCATTGATTAATCCAACCGGATTTGCCTTCGAAAACATCGGCTCATTTGGAGAACTTCGAGAGAGAGAAAAGGTTTATACCAAGGAAGGACAGTTTCACAAAGATCTCGATATTGATACCTACGCCATGGTTCCAACTTGGCAAGGGCAGAAAGTGGAAGTCGAGGATGGCTACGATCTCATCAGTCATGTTGCATCCGAAGCCCAAGGAAAAGCTTGCTTTGCTAAAAAGATGTTCCGATACGCTTACGAAAAACGAGAAAGTAATGAAGATAACTGTCAAATCAACTCTATGTATCAAATATTGAATCGTACGGACGGAAATATCGTGGAAGCCTTTGTCAATTTCATTGCTAGTCCGGCAAACACGAGGAAGAAAAGGTAGGGGAAAACATGAAATTGAAATCAGAACTTATTAAAAGTAGGTATTTGAACAGAAGACAATTTTTAATTGGCGCGGGTAAAACGCTCCTTTTTCTCCCGCCATTAGCCTCTCTATTACCGAGAGAAGTTTTTGCGGAAATGATTGGCACTAAAACTCGAATCGTAACGGCCATAGGAGTTTATGGTGTGAACCCAAAGCCCAGATATCCCGAAGACACCATACCCATGAATCAATTTATGGGAGCTGATCACACCTATTACAAGAAGTTATCCGAAATGGGAAAAAAGATTTCTCATATGATCGACTTCAATAATCCTGCTCTTGCGGGACTTGAAGCGAAAATGAATCTGATTCGAGGTCTTGATATTGTCGCAGGAACCTATGTTAATGGTGGTCACAACTTTTCAATACTTTCGGGTACACTTAAAGGACAATATGAGCCAGTCTATGGCGCTTCTATTGACACAATTATCGAAAATGAATTGGGCGTGAGAGCAATTCGCATGAAAACAGATCCTCGAAACAAAAAGGCCGATGGGTTTTCTTTTTACCGACGCTCACCCGGAGGCGCAAGGCAGGTCTCGAGTTTGATTACAGGAGATGAAGCTCTCTTTAACAAACTCTTCCCTTCTGGATCAAATAGTGAACCTACGGATAGTGGTCCGACTCGAGATATGCTCATCGTTGACAAAGTTCTTAAAGATTTAAATCAGCTAAAAAACAATAAGCGAATTTCGAGCAGTGATCTTATAAAACTTGAAGAATACATTACCAGTGTCCACGAAGTTCAAAAAAGAATGATTGCCAACAGAATGCCAGCGTCGGAGCAGGTGACATGCAACGAAACGAGTCTCGATTTTCAGGTTTCTGGCGGATCGAGTAGTGTCAAAAGTTATGAAAAACTCTATGAAAACTATGGAGACCTTATTACCCTTGCCATGCAATGTGATCGCGCCCGTATCGCCCACATAGCCAATACTGCAAGTAGCGATGTAGACGGTAACGGAAACTCCTTCCATCACGATGGAGCTCCTAATGAAAATGCACAGGCCGACAAACAAATGTGGTTCCTTCACCGAATTGCACGTCTGGCGCAAAAGTTAGATGCCGTCCAAGATCCATTTGATTCCGATGGCAAGACTCTTTTAGACAACAGCCTCGTCCTCTGGACTAATCAACTTGGCTCGTGGAGCACTTCTCATTCGATGTGCCAAATTCCTGCCATTACATTTGGATCTGGTGGTGGAAACTTGAGAACGGGCTACTTTGTAGATTATCGCAAAAGGCCCTTTCTCACGGCTAAGGGTTGGGATCATCATACAATGGGACGCCCTTATAAACAGCTACTTATTTCAATTATGGAAGCTGCAGGCCTCAGCAGTAATCAGTATTTGAAGTACGGCGATGGAAATGGTTTTGGCGAATGGCAACCCTATTGGGAAAAAGCGAAAGACCCGGCCAGGACTCACCACCAGATGTTCAATAGTGAACACAATAAACCCCTGCCCTTTCTGAGTATGGGAGTTTAAGCACTCCCATAAAGGCTCTAAAGGTATATGGAAATGAAACGACGAAATAATTAGCAAATATAAGAGTTCGACACTCGTTTTTTCTCAAACTGAAAAAGCAGATCTCAAATGTAAATCGCAGCATTTTGAATACACAATATGTATTGATTAAACACAGCAAGAAACGACCAAGCGGTATAGTTATTGCTCCTTTAAAAACTAAGGTAATTAAGGGTTTAGTCGCATAATGGGGGGGGGAATTTGAGACATCCTAGGGATCGTCCAAGCATATTTGATTACACCGACTATCGTTTTTTCTTGGACGCCATGTGCTCATATATTCTTAAATCTAATAATGAGATCGACTCGTTTAAGAGTCTCTCTGAATCTATTGGCTTCCGCTCTCCCAACTTTATAAAACTTGTCATCCAAGGAGAGAGAAACCTCTCTGATGACAGTATTGATAAGGTTATCTCTGGCCTCAAACTCACACAAAAGGAATCCTCCTACCTAGAAAAGTTGATTCGACTCGATCAGGCAAAGTCTGTTCAAGAAAAAGCAAAAATGAGTTATGAGTTGGTCAATGCGAAGATTCATCAAAACTCCGAAGACATTGATGCTAAACACTTAAAATATCTCACTGAAATACACTACATTACAATTCGAGAAATGGTCGATCTTTCCGATTTTGTTGAGGATTACTCCTTAATCGGAAAAGCTCTTTTTCCAAGGCTCAGAAAAAAAGAAGTCGAATCTGCAATAAAAAACCTCCTGGATATGGGATTTCTCAAAAGGGATGATAGCGGTAAATTGCGAAGTACACAAAAACCCATTTCTACTGGTGGATCAAAACTTTGGAACGATGCTCGTTCAGCCGCACTAGCTTCTTTACACAAACAAATGGCAAAGTTCGCTGAAGAAAGTATTGAGCATTTCAATCGAAAAGAACGAAGTTTTTCAGGCGTAACCACGCGACTATCAAAAGAACAATACGAAAGAGTTAAAGAAGTCATTGCTCTTTCATGTAAAGAAATTCTCTCAATCGTCAACGAAGAAGACTCTAAAAGTGACGATGCCAAAGAAGTTTATAGAGTCAATATGCAGATGTTTCCGCTGACTCAACTAGAGAAAGCGAAAAAGGAGTCCAAAGATGACTAAAATTACTCTTTTGATTTTTATGGCTCTTGCTTTGGCCTTTAATACTGGTTGCGAACTCAATGTTGAGGGGGGAGGCGGAACCTATACCGGTCCCGATAAATCACCTAATGGCGACATCCTTGATCCTAATTCGGGGGAAGACGAGCCGTCGGTCAATGATCCTACTGCACTAAAACTCTTCGAGCCTGAAAATCATGGGACCAATGCCGACTGGATCGATACGGGACTAGAGAATGACCTACAAGTGGCCAGATTTATGTCCTACCAAATGGGTACTTTTAAAACGGCATTTAGTTTCGATGAAGAACTCGCAGCCAATATCCATTCCCATTATATCTCTGACGAAAGTAAATCGTGGAAGAACTACACTTTCACCGGATCCATGCTTATCGATGACCCTAGGGGGTCCATCGGAATAACCTTTTACTCAAACTACCCAAATAGTGACACCTACTATCGAATTCGTCGATATTCGCGTAGTGATGATAAGACAGACAGTGAACCCTTTCAATTTTCAGCTCACCCGGATCTTGGTTTGGGTAAAAATGATCCACGCTGCCAATCATTTCTGCAAGACCGTGGAAAGTACAAGTCAGATGTCGTACCCGAAGCGAATCTATGGTACCACTTTGAAGTCAGCATAAAATCAGAATCCGATTACAACGTGGTCAAAGCAAAAATTTGGAGTGAGTTAGAAGATCGCCCGAGTGACTATCAAATCATTTGCTATGACTATACAGCATCCCGCATATCAAGTGGAACCGCTGGAATTTGGATGGGTGTCACTCGCGAAGGTGTATCCAATGCTCTCGAAGATTATGGCGAAAAGTATTTTAAGGATTTCACTGTTCACTTTGACAAGTAAAAGCTTCTTATTACCAGTGCGATTGCCTTACAAGGGCTCATTCCATTAGGTAGAGAATCGATCAAGAGGGGAAAACAATTTCAACCTGAAACTGTCCGTTTTGTGATTGGATTGCTACCTGCCCACCCAGATTACTGACTATAGACTTTACTATTAGCAAACCAAAGCCAGTTCCCTTTTCTTTTTTAGTTCCAAGGCTAGACTTAAGTTTTTCTCCTCGGTTAAATCGCTCGATTTGCTCTAATGACATATCTTCACCTCTGTTTTTTATAAAAAGGTGAATTTTCTGTTTTTGCCTTATCACCTCAATGGTGATGGTCTCACCTTCGGGAGAAAATTTAATTGCGTTACGCAAAAGGTTTTGAAGAACATTTACTTTAAGTAAGCCCTGATTAAAGTTAACTACGGGATCGACAACCTGAGACTCTATGGATATTTTTAAGTTTTTAGCCTTGATATCTTCTTCATTATTAAAAATCACTCGATCAATAAGATCCAGCAAAGACACCTCACTCATTTCAACATTAAAATCGAGTCCGTCTGTTTCGTTTAACTTATTAATATTTTCTACAACCTTACCCATAAAACGAAGTGATGAACTTATGCGAGTTTTCCGATTTTTGAATTGATCAGACGCCCCCCCTCATTAAGTTGTCCAAGGTTATAGTCAATTATGGTCAAAGGGTTTGCGAGGTCATGGCAGACCATATTGATCAAATTGGACTTTTGATCGATCAATACTTCTTTTTCACGAATCAGTTGATTCTTAGCTATCAAGCGGTAAAGGAGAGCGAAAATAAGAGACAATGAAAAAATAAGGATTGTCGGCAAAATGAGTTTAAAAAATTGGAGTCCAGCCCCTGAAACTCCAAGCTTCGAAGCTTCTAATGTCCACGACTGATTAAAAAACTTTATTTCTCTAACTGAACTCTGAAATCCGTTAAAGTTTTTTGTGTCGATAATAATTTTCGAACTATCAGTATCGTAAATTTTGATAGCCAGATTCTCTTTAAAGTCATTAATCATTGCTCCATTGAGAAGGTCACTTATGCGAAAGACCACATTAACGAAACGGCTCCCAATTGGAATGTACCCCGTAATTCCCATTCCTCCTTGATAGAGTTCCAACGGGTCTACTAACTGAGTCTGCCCCGTTTTCTTTGCCTCTAAAATAAACTTTTTCACCTCGGGGTGGTCAAAAAGATTTTTTCCTAAGGCTTTCTCGTTGGGCTTCAAAGGGTAAACTCTTTGGATGAGTCCCTTGGAATTGACCAAATTAACGGCTAAGACACTCGGAAAACGATCAATAATAAGTTTTGCCAACTCTTCATATACATCAATATTAAAAATATCTTTATTGTATTCACTAAGGGTACTTGTTTGAATAGCCCATATATTATCTTTGATAACTGA
>JAUHWN010000176.1 GCA_030424665.1 Bdellovibrionia bacterium
AATTGTGTCCTTTAGCTGAGGATTCTGGTATAAAACCACGAGCGGAATTTCAATAGGATTTGCATTTACCAACTGACTCGACGTTAAAATAGCTGCGATTGTCTTCTTCAAAAGATACCCCCTGGGAAGACTTGGAAGTATCTGAAATTGCCCTAGAATTCAACGAAAGCTGAAAAAATGACAGCAGCGTGTAGGCTCCTCCTATTACCCTATTTCACATAAAAATCCGGGATCCGGACATTCTCCTCTCAAGTCGTTTGAACCAGCCATTCAGAACAGAAATACGATTAAACCCCATGCACCTCAAACCAGAAAAATTTTTCACTTTTTAACTCAAATCCAACAGGTAATAACGCAATCTCACTACCATTTAGTTCCCGGCACCCAAAAGGTACCCCTTGCCCCTGATAAACTTTTTGATAGCTATGTAAGCTTTGTTCAATTCGGCCCTAATTAGAATCTAGGCGTTTCAAAACGGGACTCCCTAACTCCCCAAAATCACACATTAAAAATCGTCAAAAATCCTGACACCCCATGGGACAGGAGTTGGAACGAGCTTTTCATATAAGAAGGGGTAGAGAGTGAGATTATGAGAGAAATGAATATACCACGATGGGTATTTTCTTTTCTAAGTGTGACAGTCTTTTTAATAGCGAGCGTATCCACAACTACAGGCGAGTGTCGAAGTCGCAAACAAGCGGTGACTTCTACTAAACAACTTAAGAAAAGACCCAAAAACATAGACTTGCGCAAGCTCTATAGGCACTGCCTAGTGACTTGTTCAAAAAAAGAATTTATCGGCTTCTATAAAGCTGTCGTTGAAGTTATGAAACACAACGATCGCTTAATAGGAAAAGTTCCTTTTAAAGGAACGCCTAGAAGCTATAAATATAATAAGAGAAGAAAAAAAATTAGGCGACCCTACTCATTGATGTTCATTGACGAACTGTTGAGAAATAGCCAGGCAAGAGCCGATGGAGAGTTGTGCTTTTTTGGTGGGTGGCCTTCGGTACGGATTGGTGGACGCTGTCAACGCCCTTGGCGTGCAGCCCGGTCCGGACTTATAGATTCATCTGAATACCAGCTCTACGACCGCAATCATTACTGTGGTCCGAGCAATCAATTTAGATGTAATCCGGTTTTGTTTGGGGGTGGTGATGATGGAAAAGGATTTTGCATCACCATTTCTAATTTCAATGGACTCACTGAAGCCTGTGCGGCCGAATCAGAACGCCGTGGTGGCCACGATCAAGTTGTACAAAGGCTCAGAGATGAACCCGCATACCGAGAAAACTATCAAAGAGTTGTTACCGAAGCTGGAAGCTTTTGTGATCGCCACCCTACATATGACGCCTGCGTAACCCTAAGGGCCCGCGGACAAGTCATATCTAGTCTTAATGTCACGGGCGAGTCTTTAGCGATTGAGCCCCCTGCCCCAGAGCCAGATGAAGACACTGCTCTGGTCGTTGCCGATGGCGAAACGGATACACCCATTGTTGCTGACGGCGTGATAGGCGACGAAGCAGGACAAATCGGAATCGTTGGCGAAACTGAACGCCTCGGAGTCGCAGCTAATCCTGAAGCTGACCCGGCCAATGAAGGTCCCGCCGCCGCCAACCTTGAATTATCAGACTCCCCATGGGCACCTGCTGAAGTACCAAGACCACGAGCTCGCCCAGAAAACCTTGGACAAACCGAAGAAGTCGGCCCTGGCGATGGCACCGGTGTTGACCGTGCTCCCGCAGGTGAGCATCACACTGGCGAAAACGAAACCCTTGATGACAACACCGAAACCGCTTTAGCAAATTTTAGAGCCCTTGGTGGTGACGAGACGGCCTTTTACCAACTCAATTGTTTTAGGCAGCGTCATCAAAATACTTTATTCGAAGTCTCATCAAGTGCTAGTGGCTACGATGGCGGTGTTCGCATTAATAATGAGTGTAAACACGCCATCAACCAACAAACGACAAATAGTAATAGAAGACGACTCTTTATAATAGATTTCTGTACAGGTGTCGTCGAAGTCATGGCTACCGGAAACGGAAGCTCAAATACAACTCGAATTACTCAAGTCTTTAGTAATGTGCCAAATTCAAACCGAATGCCTTCGGGATTTCATGTTACCGGACAACTTCACTCCACAGGAAAGTCATGGTCCCAAGGGATTAAACTTCACGGTGTTGAACGCGGAATCAATGATAACTCTTTTGATCGAGGAGTTGTTGTTCATAGAGGTTGGTATGTGAACTCCGATGGGCGAGTGACTGATCCCGCTCAAAACGGTCAACTGAGTGGTTATCAAGGGCGATCCCATGGATGTCCAACCGTCGAATCAAGCAATTATAATTACCTAAAGGATATTTTTGGAGTCGTGGGATTTGAAAATGCCGACTGGAGAGAACCAGTTGCGCCAAGACCACGACAAGGCGGAGGAATTTTTTATAATTACTCACCAAGAGAAAGGGACCTCGGTGCCTCCTATTGTGGAACCGAAGTTATGACGGTAGAAGAATGAAGTATTTGAGCTTAGTCGTTTTAATCACCTTAGTCGCTAGCATCTCCCAAGCGAGAAATAGTTATAGTTGTGAAGAGCGTGGTTTACAAATCATGCGCATCTTTGCACTCAACGAAGGAGACCGCTCCCCCTATGAAAACTGGTGGGTCGAAGCCATCCCCACTCGGTGGACTCTCGAGGGCCTTCCCTTTCAAAGACTTGCTATTAAATCGAGCCTTAGCCGCGAACAAATGAATCAGTTCGAAATGGTTATTCGCTATTATCAATATCGAACTCGCGATGGAGGCCCAGCTAATACCGATGGGTTTAAAGTTCCCGACAATGCAAGTCGCCACGAAATCTGGGATACCAAACTCAGCTTTAATGAGTTCATTGGTTATGGAACTCACATTAATTCAAATTTGATTGTTGGAAACCCCGTTGAGGTCGAGTCAACGCGCCCTGGTGTTTTTAGTTTTACTCTGAAACGCGAAGGACGCTACTTCTGTAGCACTCGAATGAATGTATTTGTGCCCGAGTTTCATCGATAAAAAAAGGCCAAAAGCACTCTGCTTTTGACCTTCCAATACACCTACCCCTAGGCGGACTTAGATAGTCCTTTTTAATTACTTAAAGCTCAACATATCTTCGAAGCTTTATAATTATTCATCTCCCAGTGTAAGAACTGCTAAAAGCTTCTAACAAATTGAATTTAAAAAACGGAAATCTTACCCGGTAAAATCAAGTTTGGCGTTTTTTGCACCCTTTTTATCCAAAATCTTCAGATATGTGCCCCACAAATAAGAAATGGGCGCCCATGGGCACCCATTTTATACTTCTTTCAAAAGGTAGAAGGTATCATTTGGTAGTGCATCTGCGTTACTCACAAAAGCCTAATAGGCCAAAACTCGCCAACAAACCAAAATGAAATCTACCTTCTAACGCGAGCGCGCTACCAAAAGGAAGCTTCTACCAACAGCTCTTTATGGCTTCGATGACTTTTTGAACATCGTCATCTGGCATGTCGGCGTACATCGGGAGACTCACGACACGATTACCGGCCTCTTCTGAAATCGATAAATCAAAGCGCACGTCAACGAGCTTTTTAAGGGCTGGCTGCATGTGCATGGGCACTGGATAGTGAACGCTTGTTGGAATCCCCTTTTCTTTAAGTTGGGCTTGGAATTGGTCGCGATTATCAACAGCAATCGTATATTGGGCCCAAACCGAATCGCGATCATCACGAACCACAGGCAATTGAATCTTACCTTCTAAATCCTTAAGGCCTTCGGTGTACATGCCGGCGACCTTCTGTCGTTGTTCGATTTCCCAATCATATCTTTTGAGTTTTTGTGTAAGTACCGCACATTGAATCGAATCCATGCGACCGTTTATTCCCAAGCGAACGTGGTTGTAGCGTCCTTCTTGACCATGAGTACGAATACTCTCCATTTTATCGGCAAGTTCTTTATCTTGAGAAAAAACCGCTCCACCATCGCCATAACAGCCAAGTGGTTTTGCGGGAAAGAAACTCGTACACGCCAATGTTGAAACATTACAAGATTTTTTACCCTTGTATTTGGCTCCAAAGCTCTGTGCCGCATCTTCGATAACCGTTAAGTTATGCTTTTCTGCGATGGTATTGATCTCATCCATATTCGCGCACTGACCGTAAAGCGAAACTGGAATTATTGCTTTAGTTTTGCTCGTTACCGCTTGCTCGATTTTATTAGCGTCGAGATTGTACGTGTCTTTTTCGATATCCACAAAAATTGGTTTAGCTCCAAGTACTGCAATGATTTCAGCCGTTGCAAAAAACGAAAACGAAGTGGTGATAATTTCGTCGCCCGGCTGAATGTCGATGGCCATCATTGCGATCATCAATGCATCTGTTCCGCTAGCTACACAGAGTGAGTGGGCACCACCCGTGTATTCAAAAAGCTCCTTTTCGAAATGTTGAACCTCTGGGCCAAGAATAAACTGACCGTGATCGAGAACTTTTTGGATGGCCTCATTGATATCGGTTTTAAGGGCCGCATACTGGGGTTTTAAATCGACAAATGGAATCATATTTCACCTCTTTAATTGCCTTAATTCTTACAATAGCTTCGTTCTAAAATCACTGCCTAAGAGTGCAAATCCCCCTTGTTTTTCGCGGGAATAATGCTAGGCATAATTAGCGCTACGGAGGTCCAGCTCCCCGAGCTTTGCGTAAACACTATAGAAGATTCAAGCTACACTAAATCATGCCCAAAGTACTCGGAATTTCTGGATTTTATCATGACTCGGCGGCAGCCCTGGTCGATGGCGAAAACATACTCGCCGCAGCTCAAGAGGAGCGCTTTACTCGCAAAAAGCACGACCCCCAGTTTCCGACAAACGCCATTGAGTTTTGCCTCGAAAGTCAGGGTTTGAAAGTCACAGATCTCGATGCCGTTGTCTTTTACGACAAACCCTTTCTCACCTTTGAGCGCCTTCTTGAAACCTACCTCAGTTACGTTCCCGTTGGATTTCCCTCTTTTATAAAGGCCATGCCCGTTTGGATTCAGGAAAAACTCTTTTTAAAATCGGTGATCAAAAAGAAGTTGGCAAAACACAGCAACCTTAAAACTTCGGAACTGCCAGAACTCTTATTTAACGAACACCATCGCTCCCACGCAGCCTCCACATTTTTTACAAGCCCCTATGAAAAGTCAGCCGTTCTTTGCCTTGACGGAGTCGGTGAATGGGCTACGACCAGTGCTTGGCTTGGCGAAGGCAATCAGCTAAAAGATCTTTGGCAAATTAACTTTCCCCACTCCCTGGGCCTTCTCTACTCGGCCTTCACCTACTACTGCGGGTTTAAAGTTAATTCTGGAGAGTATAAGCTCATGGGCCTTGCTCCTTACGGTAATCCCAAATACGTCGATACGATTAAAGAAAACTTAATCGACATCAAAGACGACGGTAGCTTCAGGCTCAACCTTTCTTTCTTCAACTTTATGGTTGGCCTTCGTATGACTTCTAAAAAATTTCACAAACTTTTTAATCGCGAACCACGTCCCGCCGAATCTCAAGTCACACAATTTGATATGGACCTTGCGGCCAGCATTCAAGTTGTCACCGAAGAAATTGTTATTAAACTTGCACGCACCATAACTAAAGAAACCGGCACCAAAAACCTTTGTCTTGCTGGTGGAGTGGCACTTAATTGTGTCGCTAACGGAAAACTCCTTAAGGAGGATTTTTTAGATGGCCTCTACATTCAACCGGCGGCAGGCGATGCTGGCGGAGCCCTTGGTGCCGCCCTTTCTTACGTTTACGAATACAAAAAAATTCCCCGCACCCTGAAAACTCCCGACAACATGAAGGGCGCCTATCTAGGGCCAGCTTTTAAATCTGAAGACGTCGAACACTTTTTAAAAACTACTCCTGCTAAATACCATCACATCGGCGAAGATATCTGCAAAGAAACAGCTAAGCACTTGGCTTCAGAAAAAGTCGTTGGTTGGTTTCAGGGAGCCATGGAATTTGGACCACGTGCCCTCGGCAACCGCAGTATTCTTGGCGATCCACGAAGTTCTGAAATGCAAAAAACTATGAACTTAAAAATTAAATATCGCGAAAGTTTTAGACCTTTTGCTCCTTCGATATTAAAAGAAAAAACTTCAGAATTTTTTGACCTCAAAGATGAGTCTCCCTATATGCTTTTGGTGGCACCCGTGGCTGAAAGTAAAAGAGAATCACTGCCAGATAATTACGACGAGCTCTTCGGTTTAGAAAAGCTCAATACTAAAAGGTCGCAAATCCCTGCCATTACCCATGTGGATTTTTCGGCCCGAGTCCAAAGTGTTTCTAAAGACACCAATCCCCGCTACTACGAACTCATTAGTGAGTTTAACGCCATTACCGGTTGCCCACTCGTAGTTAATACTTCGTTTAATGTGAGAGGCGAGCCTATAGTGTGCACTCCAGAAGATGCCTACCGCTGCTTTTTAGCCACCGAAATGGATACTTTAGTGCTTGGGGACTATTTACTAAAAAAAGAAGAACAGTCTCAAGAAGAAATTGATAAGGCGAAGAAGAGAAAATTCGCCCTTGATTAAAATTTTGTCGGAAGAATTTTTATGGAAATTGCAGCATCGAGAAGTCTTGCCAATAGAGAACTAAGAAATTTTGGCCTTATCCTCGCCATCATGTTCCCCTTGTTCTTTTCGGGAATTCTTCCTTGGTTATTTTCTAAAAGCATTCCCTTTTGGCCCCTATACCTGGGAGGCGCTATTCTTGCGATGGCGGTAACACTGCCTAAATCCATGGTCCCCGTTCACTATTTATGGATGCGAATTGGCTTGGTTCTTGGCTACATCAACACGCGAATCATACTCGGTATTGTTTTCTTTTTGGTTGTCTGGCCCATAGGACTTTTGGCTCGGCTTGTGGGTAAGGATTTTATGCGCGCAAAAATCGATAAGTCCCTTGATACCTATAAAGAAGAGAGCGAAAATAGAGCCATAGAAACTATGAAGGAGCCATTCTGATGCTTGAGTTTTTTAAAGACTTTTGGAGCTTTTTAAAAGTAAGAAAAAAGTTCTGGCTCTTACCCATTGTTTTGGTACTGGTATTACTCGGTGCTTTGATCTTCTTTTCATCATCAACCGCAGTCGCCCCATTCATTTATACCGTCTTCTAAGGTAGAAGGTAACATTTGGTTGAGATTCGCGCCATTCTCTCGATTCATGTCTACTAACGAAATCGACAGAACACTTGTTGAAAAGGAAGTTTAACGCGAGCGCGCTACCAAAAGGAAGCTTCTACCTAAAAGCTGCGGTCACCGGAGATGTAGTCTTCTTGCATATACTTTTTGCAGAACTGGTAATGAAGGAACATGGTGAAAATAAAGAAGATGATTCCGTAATGAATCAGTAAAGCGAAAATCGAAGCCTGAGGTAACGCCAAGGCAAAAATCGTCAGACAGCAGCAGTTAAGAGATTCTCCCCAGGGTGACCTCACCATAAAAAACTTGATCGCCAATCGAATAGCAAGAAGGGCTAACAAAACTAACACCAACTCCCACTTACCGCCCCGGGCGTGGGCTTCGGCATCAATCGATGCCCGGGAAAAAGTCATTTCTGAATATTGTTCGGGGAAGC
>JAUHWN010000177.1 GCA_030424665.1 Bdellovibrionia bacterium
TGGCTATGGTCCGAAGTGTTCTTATCGTCGAAGATGAACCCAGTATTGCAGACACATTAATATTTGCCCTCGAAAAGGAGAGTTTTTCTCCGACCCGTGTGGCAACACTCTCTGAGGCAAGAAGTGCCATTGCCGGTAATGAATTCTCGGCGATCATTCTCGATGTAGGATTACCCGATGGCAATGGCTTTGACTTCTGTAAAGAGCTTCGAAAAGATTCGGATATTCCCGTGATTTTTCTGACAGCTAGGGATGATGAAATCGATAAGATCGTCGGATTAGAAATCGGGGCCGATGATTATGTCACTAAGCCTTTTAGTCCCCGTGAAATCACGGCTCGCTTGCGTGCCATTTTTAGAAGATTCGATAAGTCAGGTCGTCACTCTTCTGAACAATCTTTTTCGAGTTTTGAAATCGATAAAAGCAAAAGGCAAATCAAGTTTAAAAATCAGACGCTCGAGTTGAGCCGCTATGAATTTGGAATCCTTGAATTGTTGTTGGCCCGGCCAGGGCAGGTATTTTCAAGGCAACAAATTATGGAAAGTGTCTGGGAAGCTCCTGACATGAGTCTTGAGCGAACGGTCGATACCCATGTAAAAACCCTGCGCGGGAAGTTGAGTGCGATTGAAAGCGGTGAGGAGTATTTGCTGACCCATCGAGGGGTCGGGTACTCGATTAAAGATGAAAACGACTAGGATTTTTTAATTATCAGAAGTAGCTGGAAAAAGTAAAAGTAAAAGTAAAAGTGAAATATTCTTATAAGATCTTTTTAAGTATTTTAATTATTCTCGGATTGGGCTTTTGGGGTTATGGCTACTGGTTGATGAAAGAAATCCGTGGGCAGTACTCTGAAAGTATCGAAGAGTCCCTCGTGGACTTTTCTAATATTCTAGCAGCTTATCTCTCTGCCCAAGCTAATGGTGGGCAAGTCAAAACCGATGATTTTAATGAAGCTTTTAAAAACTTCAAGAAGAGTAGTTTTCGAGCAAATATTCATGGTGTTATAAAAGGTGATAGTCCCATTAATGCCTATGTCACCGACGAAAAGGGCAAAGTCCTCTTTGACTCTCGCGATCCAACAAACGTCGGTAAGGACTTTTCACAGTGGAATGATGTTTACCTGACTCTTAAGGGTCAGTATGGAGCTCGTTCGACTCGATCCAATGATAATGATCCCTTGTCTTCAGTTTTTTATGTAGCAGCACCAATCCAATATGAGGATAAAATTATTGGCGTTGTTTCGGTCATTAAGCCCGAAAAAAGTTTGCAGGTTTTTGTGGCCCGTGGAAGACAAAAAATTATTTTTACAACCTTTCTGATATTAATCGGGGCCACTGTTATTGCGGCAATCTTTTCTTACTGGTTAACCAGGCCGATTAATGCCCTAACTCGGTATGCGCAAAAGATTTCCGAAGGGGAGTCAGCAAGACCCCCCAGGTCGACGTCTACAGAATTCAATAATTTGGCTAAAGCTTTTGATGAAATGAGAATTTCATTGGAGGGCAAGAAATCAGTCGAAACCTTTGTGCAGCATTTAACCCATGAGTTAAAAAGTCCTTTGAGTGCCATCATGGGAGCTGCTGAGCTTTTAAAAGAGGACATGCCTCCGGAAAAACGGGAAAAGTTTTTAAACAATATCGAAATTGAGTCGACCCGTGCAAAATCACAACTTGAGGACCTATTGACGTTGGCGACTCTTGAAAGCCGAAGTGAATTAATTCAGTTTGAAAAATTCTCTTTGTCGGATTTACTCGAAGAACTTAAAAAATCCTATCTTCCACTACTAGAAAACAGGGGACTCGAGATGAGAATTAATGTGGAGCCCCAGGATCTATCAGCTCGAGGAGAAAGAAAACTTATCGCACAGGCCATCAGTAGTATTCTGTCCAATGCGATCGACTTTTCTCCAAAAAATGGAGTGATAGAGATTAAGGGGAGTAGGTCGGACCGAAACATTCTCATTGAAATTTCTGACCAAGGCCCCGGCATTCCCGTATACGCCCAAGATAGAATATTTGAAAAATTCTACTCCTTAGAGCGCCCCGATACTGGAAAGAAAAGCACGGGCCTCGGGTTGAGCTTTGTCAAAGAGGCGATTTCGCTTCACTCAGGAGAAATCAAGATTCTATCCAGTAATTCAAAGCAAGAAAATTCTAAGGGCTCTCCGTCTGTTGAAATCGAGTCTTCAGGGGAGTCCTCAAGTGGGGGCTCTGGCGCCAAGGTATTGATAACACTTAAGAACTAGATTTCATAGAGAGTTCATCTAGAGTTCGCAAAGACTTCATATTCGTTCTCCAAAATGTAGGGACCAAGGGGTTTAGGTTTAAATCCTCAGCTAAAAGGCCAGTAATTTAAAGGCCAGCAGTTAAAAGGTCAGCACAAAGGAGAAACTTGAAATGAGTGAAACCATTAAAGTTAAATTAAAGAGAAATATTTGGGTCAAAGTTCTACTTTCGATTTTAATCAGTCTTCTATTATTGATTCCAGCCTGTCAGATACAGTTTTTGATAGACGAGAGAGCTCTGTATGAACAAAACGTAAAAAGAGAAGTCGCAGAAAAATGGGCGCAACGACAAATCACCGGCGCGCTGGTTCTTTCAGTTCCAATCCTACAAAAAATAAAAACAAAAAATGAAAAAGGGGAAGTAACGATCAGTGATTACCATTCTAAAATTCACTTTCTCCCCGAAGAACTCAATATCGTAGCCGATGCAAAGACAACAGTTCGCTATCGTGGAATCTATAAAGTCCCCCTTTACGAGACGAATTTAGTGATCACTGGTGACTTTAATGGTGTGGATCCTAAAAAGCTGGATCTCGGCGACGCAAAAGTATTTTGGCAGAAGGCCATTCTCAGTCTCGGAGTGCAGGACGTGCGGGGCCTAAAGAGTGTTGATATGCGTTTTAACGAGCGAAAACTAGCAGTCGATGTGGGAGCAATGCCTGCAGGAATCTTTAATAGCGCGATTAATGGCGAAGTACTGCAAGACAAAGCACTAATCGAGAAAGGCCAGGGGCAGTTTTTTATTGAGATACAAATGCGCGGAAGTGAAGCGCTTGAATTTTATCCTTTCGGTCAAACGACCAATGTGAAGATGACGTCCGATTGGGGCTCTCCTAGTTTTAATGGCTCCTATTTACCTGAAAACCATGAGATCACTGAGAAAAGGTTCAGTGCTGACTGGAAAATTCTTGGACTCACTCGAAACCTTCCTAAGTATTGGGCTGGCACTCAAGATATTACTTCTAATTTGTACAGCAGTCGGTTTGGAGTGCACTTGCTCATCCCCTTAAAAAACTATCAGCTCAACACGAGGTCCGTTAAATACTCCATTCTTTTTATACTCCTCACTTTTGTGACAATGTTCTTTGTTGAAATTCTATATGGCATTCGCTTTCACCCTATGCATTACGGAATGATTGGCGGAAGCTTAGTCCTATTCTACTTGCTGTTACTTTCTTTTTCGGAGCATCTTGGATTTAGTGCCGCATACGCCATGGCCTCACTCACAACTGTGGCAACGATTTTTGCCTATATTTACGGTGTCACTAGAATGATCAAGAGTGCGAGTATTGTATTAGGGCAGCTCTCGCTTCTTTATGGTTTTCTCTTTATATTACTCAAGCAAGAAAGCTATACTCTGATTTTTGGATCGATGGGCCTATGGGTGATTCTCGTCATACTTATGTACACGACTCGCAAAATCGATTGGTATAATTTATCCGGAAAAGAGCCCAAGGAAGCCCTCTAGGCTTGATTTTTCACGAGGATAATTCATACTTCTCTCTCCAGCAAATAGGAGAGAGAAGTGTTTAAGAATCTCAATCATGTCATAGTCATGGTTTCTGATATGGATCGATCAATCGATTTCTATAAAAATACACTGGGACTTCCAGTAGAATCATCTTCTGAAAATTGGAGTGAGTTTAATCTAGGAGCGACTCGGCTTGCCTTACACGGCGGTGGCCGCCCCCATGAGGGAATAGATACAGATCTTCCCCATAGTGAGAGAGCCGGGACTGCGTCCATTAGCTTTGATGTTGAAGATGTCGATCAGATTTTCCTCAGTCTTAAAGAAAAAAATGTCCCATTTTCTCTCGAACCAACACTCAGACAAGGGGAGTCAATTAAGCTGGCTGTGGCAAAGGACCCTGACGGTTTTGAAATCTGTTTTGCCCAACGCTTGTAGAGACTTGATCTTATGATTTTTTTGACGGATTATTCTCTAAAGTGCAGCTCACAAAGGATAGGTCTATGGCGAAATTTGGGTTTTTAGTAAGTAGTATTTTTTTATCATGGATTCTTCTTTCTTGCACGAGCGCACCAAAGCCTGAATATGGGTTGAAGGCTCCTACTCGCCACGGGTGGACCGTTTTCTCTGGTCCGGCCCCTACACGGGTGACAGAGATGGATAAAAACGCTGTCGAGCGCGGTAAAAAACTCTACGGACAACACTGTGCTAAATGCCACGGCGATGATGGAAAAAAGCGGGGACCTTTGGCGATACAACTCGGTGTTGTGCCTACAGATCTCACTAAGTTCACCAAACTTCATAAGAATGCTTACTTTGTTTACCAGATTAACAAAGGTAATGAGGTTATGCCCCAGTGGGAAGATTACCTGACGCCAACTCAAGTCAAAGATCTCAGCGAGTTCGTAAAATCCCTACAAGCTAAGAATTAAAGAAGTACAAAGCACCTAAATTTGTGGCAAGCATCGCAAGCAAAGGGTCGCTTCAATCTAGATATCGTTAGGGATTCCATGATCCAAATCTGCACCAGAGTCAGCGTTTGAGAAACGATCCAGTAAAGCTCTAATTGCCGTGGCTTCAATAAATCCGGTTCCTAAATTAGTCATATTTTCATCGAGAATTGTTCCTTCTACGACTTCGGGGGGAACTCCATTCCAAGTTCTACAGCCCGACCAGTCTGTTCCATAGGCCCTATCTAGTTCACCTGTAACAAGAACGCCTTCTAAAATATGATTTTCAGCACCAAAGACAGGTCCCCCCGAATTACCTGGGAAAGCATCTAGAGTGCTATTTCGTCTTGAGCCTCTTTGACCTGCAACTTGACCATTTGAATAAATTCCGGGAATCCCCACGGGAGAACCAATTGTATAAACCTGATCCCGATTACTTAGATCTCCGGATCGCCTTCGAGGAATTGGTTGGTAATTCTCAACGGGTCGATTCAATTTAATGACCGCAATATCCATGTCGCTACCGTTTTCACGATAGTTCTCAAATTCAATATTTGAACAGTTGTAACGACTTTCTGGGGGGAACCGGTTATTGACGTTGTTTTGATTCAGTCCGAATACGAAATTTATGTCTGAACACTTGTTGTTTTCTAGGCAATGTCCTGCGGTCAATACATACTCTGAGGCAATTAAAGTGCCCGAACAAAAACCCTCAACGGGGATTTCAAAATCCGAGAAAGGGATTCCCGGACAAAAGTTCTTGGTTTCTGCTAGAGTTCCCGTAACTAGATTGAAACTGCCGTCGTCGTGGTCTGTGATGCCACTTCCTTCGATATTTCTAATCATAGTTGCCACGTAAAGGGCGCGATCGGCCACTGTTCCGCCAACTTCGAAGGATTCTTTTCGGGAATCGGTTCCGTAGAATTGAGAAAAGCTATTTATTGAAACAAAAGACACCATGAAAATAAGGAAATACGAGATTCCTCTCATTACTAATCCCAATCTCCCATGCATAACCCTGTTCCAATTGTAATCGATTTGAATGGGTTTTACAGATCTTGAGAAAATTCAGATAGGAAATGACTCATATTGAAACACTTGTTCAGGGTTGCTTTTGAGTGGTTCTCTTTTCAAGGTGGTGGCTCGAATTTAAAGCAAAAGGTAGCTTCTACCTAAAATTGGAACCAGTCGATGTTGAGGCAAGCGAGGGTTTCGGATTCGCTTTCAACAACTTGTTTGGTGAGGCGGTCGATGGTTTCGACCAGTTCTTTGCGGATTTTTCCGACCAGCTCTTCAGATAAAGAATATGGTCCTGTGAAGAAGAGTTCTTTTCGCGGGTCGTATTTATTCATCCGATCAAAAGATTTCAAACGCCAATTCAAATGGTGACGACTCAGGAGGGGGGAGTCTGAACCGATATGAATTCGAGCAGGCCCCATCTGGAGTTGATTGTTTTCTTTTACGCAGAGTTTGTTCTCGATTAGAAATTGCACTACCTTTTTGACCAAGCTCAAAGGTAATTCGAGGCGCCTTGAGATTTGATCAACAGTATTAACATCAGGGTGGTCGGTCGAAAGCCTAACACCACTGTAATACCAATTTGAATAGAATATGGCTCGAGTTTCTTCTGTGAGCTCTTTATCTTGTTTAAGCCGCTTTTTAAGATCCATCGACTTACTGCGAGCTTCTTTGATTCGTTCTTCAAAATGGGCCTTTAAGCGGTAGTGCCCTGCTCTATTCTTTTGAACGAGAAGGAGGAAGTACTCTGTTTCGAGGTCAGAGAACCCCAGGTACTCCGCCGTATCGTAGGCTTGTTCCATGCTGAGTTCTTTTTCACCTCTATAGACTTGGCTGAGCACGACGTTGTGAACATTCAGATGAGCCGCCATCTTAGTCATTTGCCCACGGCCTTTCTTAGGCATATGAGCCACCAAGTCCAAAACTAAGCTTTTATAATCGTCGTACTCAAAGAGCTCCATACAGTAATATCGGTAACTTAGCCTCATTTATTAATTGAAAAGTTAAAAAAGTCCTAAATTTTTAATTTTAATTACCTTTTTTTGGAATGACGCTTCGAGTAATTTCATTCTTGCCAAAGGAACCCAACTTTTAAAGGAGAAAGAAAATGCCTAAGCAAATATTAAAACAGTTAACCCTTTTGATGATTGTCATCGCTTTTAACAGCCCAGCATGGGGACAAGAAACCATGACGATCGAAACCCAAGCTGAGTATCAAGAAAGTGAACTCAATGAAGCCATGGACGCTCTCAACGAAAAAGGTATGAGACTTTTTGAGGAGAATGAGTCTGATAAGAACTGTCAACTCCAGATTGTTTCGGAGTACACGATCGTCGCTTGGATCATGAAGCCCCGCTTTCTAAAGAAGATTAAGAAAAGAGGACAATTGGTGACTTTTACTTTCGAGCGCGTTGAATGCACAGGAGCTGAGTGTGCCAAGTTCAAGATTAAAGGATTTTTTGACCTCGTATCTGGTGAGAAAAAGGTTGAAGAAGTCGAAGCCAGTAAGAAGAACAATGCCCGTTTTTCACGAGTCGCTCAAGCCCTTGGGTCACTTGCCGGAAGTGGTAACTCAGATTCTCAAGCCAATGAAGACGAAGAGAAAAAGAAGCCCATTCGTCCTGCTAAGCCAATCAGTTCAGTGGGAGCCCTCGTGAATCCAATCAACATGGATATCGTATCTCTCGAGCACGATTACAGACTCCAGGTTGTATGTAAGGACGATGAAAAGCTTCCAATTACGAAGGACTAATCAACCCCAATCGCAGGATTGTTAAGCAATTAGCCAC
>JAUHWN010000015.1 GCA_030424665.1 Bdellovibrionia bacterium
CGCGCTCTTACTGCGGTCCCTTAATTGCGATTGTAGGGATTGAATACTTTCAAAAAAGTCGATGAGATTATCTATAAATTCAGGGCCTGTTAATACTTCCAATGACTTTAAAACCGTTCTGGTTCCCCTTGAAAAGAGCTTTCCAATAAAAGACTGCCCCTTAAAAACCTCAGGGTTCATAAACCACCGAGTAATAGAGTCCTCGAAGAGGCGACTAATTTTTTGTGGAGCGTTTAAAAAATCAAGAGCATGCTTTGTCGGAGGAGTGTCTAAAATGATCAAGTCATACTTCTTAGACTCAAAACACTCATAGAGCCTTTCAAGGGCTGTAAACTCTTGCGAACCACTCAATGTAGTCGAAAGTTGTTGATAGAGCTTATTTTTAAATAATTTTTCAACCTGACCTTGGTTGGCAGAGTGGCGTTTTACAAATTCGTCAAATACTGTTTTAGACTCAATGACTCCAGCTTCTAATCGGCCAGGATATTTATTATCGATTTCTACTTCTGTTAAAGATCGACCCGTTAAATCAAGATTGAGTGTCGTAGCTAACCTTTTTGCAGGATCAACTGTTAGAACCAAGGCCGTCTGCCCCATCTGCGCTGCTTTATAGGCCAGCGAAGCGGAAAAGGTTGTTTTCCCAACTCCACCACTTCCAGCACAGACAATGACTTTTCTTCGGAGAATAATTTCATCTATAGACATCGAAATTTCTCTCCCATTTTTTTAAGTAAGGTTTTGGGGTGAGATTCGTAAATCATCGGGATCGTATAGGATTGGGCAAACTTTCCAGACAAATCTTTTTCGAAAGCCCTTTGCCTTTCTTTTAGACCCATAATGTATCTTGTGAATTCTACCAACTCAGGCGCTTGGGCTTTTTCAATTATTTCAAAGAGCCTTTGATCTTCGACCGGAGGCTCTATCCGCTTATTAATGATGAGATCGGGTTTTTGCCCCACGAGTGATTGAATTTTTGAACTGAGCTCGAGACTTTCAGCAACAGGCAGCTCTTCGAGCAGACTCACAACGAAAAATCGTATCAACTTTGGGTCTTCAAGTACCTTTTGCATCTGTCGACTTTCATTCCCCATGGGACCCATGCTAACGGCGTGGGCCATTCCATAAGGGGCTTGAAGCAGTGCTAGAGAGTGTCCTGTCGCAAAGGCATCGACCACAATATGATCAAATTCCATCTCTGGTCCCACGCCTCTGAGTTTGGAAGTGAGCTTGCCAACAATAGATAGTTCGTTTACTGCCGGTGCCACTCCTAAAAACGAGGACATGACTCGATTTTCAAAAAATAGCCGATAGACACTTTCTATTTTTATGTAATGAAGAACATATTCTCGTAAGCAACTTTCGCCAGTCCATTGGGACAAATAGAATCCAAAATCAGTTTTGACTGGCTTTTGACCTACCGCATTAATGCCCCAAAGGTCCCCGTAATAGGATTCATCTCCCAATTCTACAAGAAGAACCTTCTTTCCCCGCTCAGCAAGCTTCAAGGCCAATAGAGCCGCTGCTGCCGACTTCCCCACTCCCCCTTTTCCAGTTACGTAAAGGAGTGCTTGGTCGATTTTTTCCATGTCAGTGGCAGCGGACATTTGTAATTCCTCCAAGGTTCTTAGCAAATGCAGGGCTTTCTTGATTTTCTATGGTTTTACTTATATTTCCAAGGCTTTAAGTTCAAGGAGCACATATGAAATCGAATTTGGAGAGTATTTCCAACTTGGAGCGTCGACTTACAATTGAAGTTCCAACCGAAAAAGTCAATGAAGCCTTCCTCGCCGCTTATGGTGAGATCCGCAAAAATGCCGAAATTAAAGGATTTAGAAAAGGAAAAGCACCTATTGATGCAATCCGCAGTCTTTACCAAGACAGAGTAAAGCAAAACGTCATTCAAGACCTCGTGCAAAAGCATTATGTTGAGGCCCTGACTGAACATAAAGTGGATCCGATTAGCATGCCGGATATTCAATTTGATGATGTCGCCGAAGAAGCTCCTTTTAATTTCTCTGCTTCATTTGAAGTTCGCCCTGACGTTGAGGTGAAAACCTATGAAGGCCTTGAAGTTGTAAAAGAAAAACTCGAAATACAAGATGATCAGATCACAAAAGCTCTTGAACAAATGCAAAAGTCTAAGGCTGAACTACTGCCAGTTCTCGAAGATCGTGGTGCAAAAAATGGTGATACTGCCATCATCAACTTTGAAGGCTTTATCAATGGCGCTCCGTTGGAAAATGGAAAAGCTGAGGGACATGAACTTCTCCTTGGGTCCAACTCATTTATCCCAGGCTTTGAAGATGGCGTTCTAGGCATGAAAATCGACGAAGAAAAGACCATTAATCTTAGCTTCCCCGAAGAATATCACGCTCCAGACGTTGCCGGTAAGCCTGTAGACTTTAAAGTGAAACTCACTGAACTTAAATACGAAAAGCTCCCTGAAATGAATGATGAGTTCGCTAAAGGAATGGGCGACTACGAGGGTATGGACGACCTTAAAACTAAGATCAAAGAAGATATGGAAAAGAATGAGTCTTATCGAATCAAAGAGGACTTGAAAAACCGTATCGTAAAGAAACTAGTTGAGCTCAACCCAGTTGAAGTTCCTAAGTCGCTCCTCGAAGAGCAAAAGAAAGCTCTTATTCAAGACTTCCAACAGAGAATGATGCAACAGGGAATGCGACCAGAAGATTTCATGCAATATCAAGACAAGTGGGGTTCAGACTTTGAAGATACTGCGAAGCATATGATCCAATCCACTTTCTTGATGGATAAAATCGCAAAGGACACTAATGTTGATGTGAGCCCTAGTGATATTCAAACTAAAATGGAAGAATTTGCCAGCCAGTCGGGTCTCGACCTTGAAAGAGTTAAAGAATTCTATAAAGATCCAGAACGTGTTAACCGTCTGAAGCATCAAATCACAGAAGAAAAAGTTGTCGATTTATTAATCGAGAAAGCAACGGTTTCTGAAATGAATTCTGAAGAAATTCAAAAGTTAGAAGCGCCTACTGAGGAAGAGGGTGCGGGTTCAGAAAATTCTGAATCTAAATAGCTCTACTTCAAAAAGTTAGATTTTAAAAAAGGTTGAGTAATACTCAACCTTTTTTTATGCCAGGTTGATTTCTTTTTCATGAGAACAAAAAAATTACGAATGATCGATCGCTAATTAGAATGCAGTACCACTCGATTGCTTTTTACCATCTGCCCGGTCCTTGTAATTGCGTTTGTTTCTTTCAGCAAGGTCGGTCAAATACTTGTCTCCAATCAATTCCTCCACCAACTCATGGTACTCCATCAACCTTCTAGTTCTTACTTCGAGAGTGTTCCCCCGGTATTCCCAATCGATCATTGAACTCCATTTCAATTCAGGCTTAATCATATCAAAAAGAGGTTGGGTTGGATCTAAAAGCATTGTCCCGATAAATCCAGGTTTGATAATTTTACTTTCATCTTCAATTGAAAAGTAACCTTCGGCATGAAGTTTTCTTAACATATTCAAGGTGATCTGGTGGTCTTCTTCGGTTTCTGTTGGATAACCTATAAAACCCATTAGAGTCCCGCCGATTCCATATTTTCTCATCATATCAAGTGTGTACAAAAGGTCATCATTGGAAAACTTCTTCCCCATATGGTAACGCACTTCTTCGCTAAAGGATTCAACACCGATATCAAGCCAAGAACATCCACTTTCTTTCATTAAAGCAAAGTCTGATTCAGGACTCATCGATTTTGGTCTGGCAATAAACTGACTAAGCCAAGACCACCCTCGATCAACCTTTCGATATTCCGCTAGATGCTTCATCATATCTCTGAATGCTTTAAGACTTCCATTTATCAAACTATCGGTAAAGAAAAAGGATTTACAAGAGTAATCCTTACGAATAGCAATCAACTCTTTTGCTACATTCTCCCCAGAGCGAAAACTGAAATTAGGCCATTGCCGTCTAACATTGCAGAATGTACATTTTCGTACACAGCCCCGGCTCGCAGTTAAGTATACGCTCATATTACCTTTTGGCTCGTACTGCTCCCACTTTATGTCAGAGTAATCTGGCACCAGCATTTTATTCATTTCATACTGATTTGTCTTAATACTATCGATGCCAGGTGCGGTTAAATTACCATCCAGTAGAGCGACAACACTATCCTCAGCATCCCCATAAATATAATGGTCGATGAGTCCTGATTCTTTGTGCGGCTCAGCCCAAGTTACGAATGTCCCTCCCCAAACAACCTTAGTTCCAGGCATCCTATCTCTAATAATCTGAGATAAGTACAATGCCATCTGTTGACTAAATGAACTGAATACACTCAGACCAATATAGGTAGGTGATTTAGACCGCCAATACTCAATCCATCTATCAACAAGGCTTTGGTATCTAGACATCAGTGTCGCAAAATCTTCGCTTACACGATCAGGCGTACCGGCAAAAACATGATCATCAAATTTATAATAGGTTTCATGTTCGTTATTGGTTTCTAAAGCTCGATATAGTTCAATATTCAAATCATGAACATGACACGAATACCCTGCCTCTCGTAAGTGGGACTTCAATAAATTAGGCCCCACAGTAGGCGCTTTTGGCTCAAGTTTGGGTAATATACAGATTAGAATGTCCAATTTGTTCATACGAACCGCCCACATAGCTTACTAGTGATTGACAAAATCTCCGTAAATCTAATTATACACATCTCCGAACTAATGTTTAACTTTTAATTCGCGCTAGACGAGCCTCTAAATAACGCCTTTGCTCCTCTCGAGCGGGTAGGATGTAACCCAGCTTTTCCGCGTGGTCTTGGGCTATAATTCGCCTTTCAATTCTTCGTCTCAAATCTAAGTCAGGATTCATTTGAGAACGCCAATTATTCAAATCATCCGCTTCAATTAACAAATCACCCATTTGTTCGTACAAAGGTGTATTGGGAAGAATCGACAGAGTGTTCCCGAGATTAATATTTCTAAGAATTCCCGAATCTACATATCTCTTGTAGCGCGTGAGCATATTCAATGTCTCTTGAAAGTCTTCCTCTGTCTCAGTTGGATATCCGATAATAAATAGTAAATTAACATCTATCCCGTATTTTTCGCACTGTTCGAGCGTGAAATCTAAATCCTCATTATTGAATTTTTTCTTCATATGGGCCTTTACACGATCGCTACCAGACTCTACTCCAATTGACACAAATTTCATTCCAGCTTCGGCGCAAAGTTTGAACTTTTCTTCGTTCATCGATTTACGCGAACGAACTATAAATTGCCCACCCCAGTCAAATTTCTCGATTTTGTTTTCTTTGTAAAAATTAATGAGGTTGGTGCACAAATCGATCAGTGTCTTTAACGAACCATTAATTAAACTATCAGTGTAAACAAAAGATTTTGTTCCATGCCTTTGAAATTGATAAAACATTTCTTCAGCGAGATTTTTACCTGAGCGATACCTAAACTTTTTCCATATAACACCGACGTCGCAAAAACTACAGTTGCGCACACAACCTCTCGAGCCAGTAATAAGTAGAAGTTTTTTGTCATAAAGGTCTAAGTTGAAATCCGAAAAATCAGAAAATGGCAAAGCGTCCAAATCTTCAATTTGCACAGGACTTCGCCCGTTGATACCAGGCTCGTCAATTTTACCCGTCATAATATCTATCAGAGCTTTTTCACCTTCACCCTTGACGTAGTAGTCAATTAGTCCCTGCTCAAGTAATTCGTTTTCTTTAAAATAATTATCATAGAGACCATTTCCACCAATTATGATTTTAGTAGAAGGTGACTTCTCTTTAAGAGCTAAAATTAAATCTCGAGCGCAGGCACAAGTATTAAAGCTAAACACCGAAAGGCCAACAAACTTAGGCTCAAACGAAAGAATGCGATTGACCCAATCACTAACCACGCTCGTCCATCGTATTTTAAAAGCAGGATCCAACTCATGCCTAAGCTTTATCTGAAAGTAAAGCTCCATCTCATGAATGAAATCTGGAGCGTTGGCAAATTTTCTGTAGAACTCAATATTGAAATCCAGACACTTTGAACTGAATCCATGCTCAGTACAAACAGCTTTTAAACTGGCCAAGGCCATCGGTGGATTACTGGTAATGTGCTTAGGCACACCGACTAGTACAATATCTGTGGCCATAATTTATATACCTACTGCCTGTTTGCGGCTACAGCTCTCAAGTAATTAAATGCCTGAAGAACTTGATAATCTGTAGATAGCAACTTCTCGCTTTTTGATAATTTCTTTTTGTTTTTAAACAGAGCCCGCATTTGTAAAAAGGGCCGAGCATAGTCTTCACTGTGCCCAGCACCATCCTGATTTTCCGCAGCGAGGTGGTTCTTGATATCTTGTTCACGACGAACCCGCTTGTGAATAACCGCTTTTTCTAATGCTTCTGGATCAATGTCTTCAACAACAATATCTGGCTGAATTCCCTGGGCCTGAATTGATATACCATTTGGAGTATAATATCGAGCTACAGTCATCTTTAGTCCCGAACCATCGCCAAGCTTAACAACAGATTGGACAGACCCTTTGCCAAAACTTCTGCGGCCCATTACCAATGCTCTCTTGTTGTCTTGCAGAGCACCCGCCAAAATTTCCGAAGCACTAGCGGAGAATTCGTTAATGAGAACGATAATAGGGAAGTTTGAATAAGCTCCGGATTTTTTGGCAAAGATCACTTCTTTTTCTTTTTTGTTTCTACCAATTGTGCTGACGATAACACCTTTATCTAAAAATAAATCACTAATTTGCACAGCCTGATCGAGTAGGCCACCCGGGTTTCTTCTTAAATCGATAATTAACCCTGAAACTTTTTTATGTTTGGCGATATGGTTCTTGATGGCCTTGCCAAAATCCTTGCCGGAGTTTTCAATAAAACTAGTGAGGCGAATATAGGCATACCCAGAGTCGAGATCAGTATATTTGACTGACTTCACTTTGACTCGCCCTCTTTTTATGGCAAACAATTTCGGCTCATCATCGCCCTCTCTTCGCACCTTGAGTTTTACTGGGCTTCCACGTTTTCCGCGCATGAGATTCGCAGCCTCAGCTAAACTCAATCCCTTAGTACTTTCTCCATTTATTTCTACGATGCGATCGCCCGCCTTTATCCCGGCCTTCCACGCCGGCGTGTCTTCGATTGGTGAAATCACTGTTAAGTAGCCATTCTGTATTGTTATCTCGATTCCCAATCCACCAAATTCACCTGAAGTTTCCGACTCGAACTCCTTGTAGATCTGAGGCGCTAGGTAGTTCGTGTGAGGGTCAAGTTCTGACAACATACCTTTAATCGCACCTTGAAGTAACTTCTTGGTATCCACCTCATCGACGTAGTACTTCTGCACAATATTTAAAACTTTTGCAAAAATCTGTAGCTCCGTGTATCGATCAGGACTTGAAGCTCCGATCAATACGAGCCCTGAAAAAGCGATAGCTAGTAAAAATAAAATTGGCTTCTTCATAATTGGTCTCCATCTTTAGTACTTGTCTTAGCAATTCTTTGCTTTCTTTTCTTTAACCACTTACCGGGATCAAGTGGCTCTGAGAAGTGTCGAATTTCGAAATATAATCCGGGGTCAAACCTTGCCCCTCCAGGGCCAGTACTGCCGATCTCACTTCCGGCCTTTACTGAGTCTCCCATAGACATAATAATTTCACCCATGTTCGAATATACAGAATAATAATTATGTCCGTGATCAATAATCGTTGTTTGGCCAAACCCAGGAATCTCACCTTTGTACTTTATCACTCCGTCGGCTATTGCAAAGACGGGAATGGGAGCTAAGCTTTCATAAAAATAACCCTTATGGCTTATTCTCGTACTGAGCTCTTCATCTGTTACTAAACCATAATCTTGCTTCAGATCTCCGGCAACGGGTACGGGTAACTTTCCCTTGGATTCGAAAAAACTAGTTTTTAATAACTTTATAAGATCTTCTTGGTCTTGATCCTCGATTAACTTTTTAGATTTGAGTCGAATGCCTTTTAGTTTCGCTATATCTTTATTTCGCTTTTTATCAATGTCTTTTAAATAAGTGCGCTTCCGTCGATGGACAACTTCTAACTGCCCCTCTTTACTCTTAATTTTTTCTTCATAGGTCAGTAGTTTTTTAACTTGATCTTGTAAGGCCTCTTTTTTGTTTACCAATAGTTGGACATTTTTTCGATAGCTACTTACCAATTGATAGTCTTGCTCTGTTATCAATTTAAAAAACCTTAAGTTTTTATCGAGCTCAGAAGGCGTTTGTGTTGAAAACAGAATCTGTATTACCCCTCGGCCGCTGACTTTATAAAGGGATTTGAGTCGCTCGCGCAAGATTTTGTTTTGCTCCTTCAAAAGAGACTCTAGCTCGACAACTCTCTTGGCGACCTCTTTTACATTGGCCTTATAGTGAATCATTTTATCGACTAAAATTGACTTTTCTTTTTCTACTTTCTTTAGGCGCTTACGAATCTCGTAAACGTTGCCAAGAACTTTACGCCTTTCCTTTTCTGCCTTAGAAATCAGCTCTTGTTGGCGACTTATTTCTTCTGCGAGCTCTTGGGCTTCAACTTTTACTAAGTTCTCTTCGAATTCATTTCTTTTTTCAAATGACCTAACAGCATTAGCTGTCCAGGCCCACTCGAATGAAAAAAGAATAAGAATGAAAAATACGAAGCCAGGTCTCATCTAATTGGCCCCCTGACTAGCCGACCAACCATCGTTAATTCCTCGAACAGTGAGAAACGAGCCAAGAGCACCAATAAGAGCACCGCCTAACACAAACAAGAAAATGAAACTGTAATCGAAAAACTGCATTGTTTCTGATAGCCGCGCAAGAACAGCCGATTGACTGATGATTGCTTTGGCCCAGCTGAATAGGAAAAAACAAATAAACAAACCTATGGCTGATGTAAGTGCCCCAGTAACAAATCCTTCGAAAACAAAGGGCAGGCGAATACTAAACCGAGTTGCCCCCACGAGCTCAAGGATTTCGATTTCTTCTTTTCTACTGGAAATCGACGAACGAATTGAATTGCCTATGATAAACAGGGAACCTACCAAAAGAATTAAAATGACAACGATTCCACTCGTGGTAACTCCAGACACAAAGGCTGAATAGTTCTTAAGCCAAGATTGACCATATGAAACATCTTCGATTCCTTCGAAACTAGAAATCAAACTTGCCTGCTTAGTGAGAACTTCGTAACTTTCGGAGTTCTTGATCTGCTCTTTAAGAGTAATTTCGAAACTATTTGGAAGTGGGTTGGCATCTAAATTTTCACTCAGAAACTCCGGGGTTATGTCCTTGAGCTGATTGTTGAAAATCTGAAGGGCTCTTTCTTTACCCACGAATTCAACAGCCTTTACCGAATCCATTCCCTGAATCTTTTTTTCGAGAAGTGCAAAGTCGAGATCTTTATCATTCTCGAGGTAGGCTGTTAACTTTATATCCGTTCCCCACTGGGTCATAATTCGATTGACGTTAAACGATGTCACAAAAACAATTGCAACAACTGTTAGTGTGGCACTGAGAATAGATAGTGTTGCGAATTGTATTCCTGTATGCTGCGCCCAAGTTCGAGCGTATGAGGACATGAGGTTTTTCATTATCTTGAATCCCTTACAATCTGACCGCCCGCCAACTCTATGACCCTTTTTGCTCTTCGCCTTACAAGCTCGTGATCATGGGTCGCGACAAAGACCGTGGTTCCTTGGGCATTTACCGACTCCAGAAGATCCATTATTTCTTCACTCAACTGAGGATCTAGATTTCCAGTGGGCTCATCGGCGATAAGTACCCCGGGTTGGTGAATCAGCGCACGGGCAATAGCGACCCTTTGCTGTTCACCTCCAGAAATTTGTGCTGGATATTGATACTTCCTATGGGAAAGACCCAGTTGATCAAGAAGCTCATTCACTTTTTGATCGATCAGCTTTTGAGGGTGCCCCTTTACAGTGAGGGGTAAGGCTACATTTTCAGCCAAGGTTCGATCTTTCAGGAGTTTAAAGTCTTGAAAAACGACGCCAATTTTTCTGCGAAAGTATGCAACTGTATTGGCATTCAATTCATCAATGCTACTTCCCGAAACTCTAACCACACCGGAGCTTGGTTTGTCGTAAGCAGAAATCATGCGAAAGAGCGTAGTCTTACCTGCACCACTCGGCCCAGTCAAAAAAACAAACTCGCCTTTATCGATTTCGAATTCAATATTTCTAAGGGCATGAACTGGCCCCAAATAGGTCTTATAGACATGGGAAAACTGTATCATTATTAGATTGTATCGAGGCCTAGAGCAATTGGCCAGAAACCAGCAGGTCTAGAATTTTTTGGTGCTGATATTTTACAGCGCTTTGAATGACTTCACTATGGGCTAGGAGCGGGTTGATATCGATCTGAGTGTAGGGAGTCTTAAAAGATCTAAGTACTGCTCCATTTTTGTAAACCCGACTTACAATATAGGGATTAGCAACGCCCCAGTCTTCAGTCTGAACATGGTAGTTTAATCCATTGTACGCAACATCAGTGTTAAATCCCTGTTCCAACTGAAAGATTCCTTTATCTCAAAAATAAGCTCCGTTTTTGAAGCTCGAAATTACAATATTTTTGTCAAAAAATTGGCCAATTTCAAGACCAAAATCGATCCCAAAATGGACCGATAAATTATTGAAATAACCAAGCTTTTTGTCAAAGAAATGCTGTCTTCAGCCGATAAATAATTGTGGGGCTTAGAGTAGTGTGGATGTAATGAAGGCTTTTTATAATACTGTTTTCGCTTTAGTAGCTTTAGTAATACTTTCGGCTTGTGGTGACGAACCAAAGTCTGATGAAGTTCAATGCACAGGTGCTGCATCTTTTATATCAAGTGCCCCTCCGCAAACGCTGTCTGCTGAAACTTACTGCAGCACCCAAACAAGCTATAGTCCAGCTCACACGATAACTGGTACCGCTAACTACGAGTATCGATCCAATGGAAATGGTGCAGTTGCTGGCCCCAATCCAATTCGCTATGCCGAAATTATGGTGAAAGATGCGAGTAACAATATCATTCAATGTGGTGAAACCGCGGCAGACGGGACTTTCAGTCTAAGTGTACCGCAAACTAGTTCTAATTATACAATCTATGTGAATGCTCGGGCCGATAATTCAGTAGCGCGGGTTTACGTACTCGACAATCCCACAAACGAAAACCATTATTCGATTTCTGTCGACTTTACTGCCGATGCTGACAAATCGGTGGGGACAATCACAGCGTCTGCTACGGGCACTCTTGAAGGGGGTGCTTTTAATATTTTTGATAAAATCGTAAGTGCCAGTAAGTTTTTGGTTGATGAAACAACCAATTGCAATGCCACCTATTCAGGTTGTGTCCCTTTTAATCCCCAAAGTGTTCCGATTGCTCAAACCTTTTGGACAAAGGGTTTTAATCCAGGTTCTTACGTTAATTCTGGACCAGTCAGCTACTACCTCACCGGACAAAATCAGCTCTTTATTCTGGGTGGAGACAATGGTGATGTCGACAACTCAGATACCGATCATTTTGATGACTCCGTAATAATTCACGAATACGGCCACTATATCGAAGACGTAATGTCTAAATCTTCAAGTCCCGGTGGTTTTCACAATGGAGACGCCATCATTGATGCTCGTCTCGCTTGGAGTGAAGGTTTTGCTAATTACTTTCAGGCGGCTGTTACAGGAATTCCTCAATACAGAGACACTTCTGGTACTGCCGATGGTACCCCTGGACTTCTCTTTAATTTGAACCTCGAAGACGCTGGGGCCGGAGGACAAACTCGAATCAATTCGGATCTTCCTATTAGAACCAACGAAGGAATTTTCAGAGAATTCTCAATCTCAAGACTTCTTTGGGATGTAACAGACACAAATAATGAAGATCCCGCAGAAGATGACATCACTCAACCCTTTGCAGAGTTCTGGGCGATATTCACTGGCGGTTTTAATCAAAGTTCCAATAAATTTTCGAACATGGGGTACCTCCATGAATTACAGAATGCTCTCGGCGGTGCAGGAGATTGGAGTACGGTTCGAACTGCTGAAAAGCACATCGCCAATCGAGCAGAATATGCGACTCCTGCGGCTGCAACGACTAATAGCTGCCAAGTCACTGTCACAGATGACTCAGATAACTTTTCAGACAATGGACCCTTTAGTCTATCAAACCAGTTAGTATCAAATGACTTTTATGTTTATGAGCATCCCGGAGGAGCTGTAAATATTGAGTTGAGCTATTCAACAAGCTCAACCAATCCAGCCGATCTTGATATCTACCTTTACCGAGAAAGTTACCGCTACGGAACGGCCTTGGCCTCAAGTGCAAATGAACTTTCAAGTGGTGCTACTAGTGGGGCTGAAACCATATCATTAAACTGTTTAGTTCAGGGAACCTATATCATAAATGTCATGCTCTACACCGGTTCTTCTACTTTGAAAGATAGTTTTGGCAATAGAAACAAAGTCATTAGCCCAGCGACTTACCAGCTTAAGGTGAATGGCGACAACTATTGTTCAACGCTTTAGATTTAGGGAGGATTTTTTGCCTATGGCGCAAAAAAGTGAGAAAAATCAAAATTGGATGGTTTTTGCTTTGGGAGTGTTTATTACGGCACTTATCGGTGTTGGGGCACACCTATTTGCATTTTCACAAGGGGTAATCAAAAGGGATATCGCCTCAGTTCCAACGAATTCACTGGTATCGAGCCATACCCTCAATTCGAAGTCTGCTTTTTCTAAAATGAGTAAACAAGACGTTCTCAAGGCACAGGCTCAAATACACCTTCATGCGAGAGCTAAAGTCCTAGGTCACATAAGCTCAAAAGTGGAAAAGCTCGAAAATAGTAATGAGGAGAAACTGGTTCTTAAAGGCATCGTCAACACCACAAAGGATATTCCGGAGCTTAAAGTTAAGTGGATTCTTGGTGAAGCTGCTGATGTTTTAGAGGGCGAGGAGGAACATAGTCTCTTAGATGTCAAAGCTGGTAAAGTCTATGAATTCGTTATTGAGCTTGAAGAACAGGAACTCAATCAAAGAGTCTTTTTTCATGCCTACGAAGAAATCAATGGCGAAAACTATGGATACATCGATCAATTTAACAGCCGACCCAACGCAGGCAACTTAAACAAGGTTCACGCTCAATCAGTGAATGACTTTAAAATTGATATGAGTAAACAACGAGTCCAATTTTAATATTCGCAATTAACCGATCATTATTTCGATTTCGGGATCGAATTCGTCCTTTAGAATTCCGCGAATCGCTTCGAGGGTTCCAAACATCGAACTCGGACAGGAACCACAGGCTCCTTGATACCTGACTTCCAGAATCTTCTCTTCGTTGTCATAGTCGAGAGCATCGAGGTCTCCGCCATCGGCCTGAAGAGCCGGGCGAATCGTTCGATCGAGGATTTCTTCAATTTGCTGAAGCTCTGGCGACAGTTGAGAACGATCTTTCTTTTTCTCTTCTTCAAGAACAAAGCTTGGATCGTGTACAGGAAGACGACTTTTTAAGACAGCAATGACGTTGTCTTTTAAATGTTGTGGGTCAGCCTCTTCTGCGTAGGTTACTGTCACAACATTTTCAAACATATGAAGCTGAATGACCCCTGACACTGCGAACAGGTCTTCGGCCAAACGCAAACCCTTTGTGTCATTTGGGCCCTCAAAGGTTGCCTTACCAGTCTCTTTGATAGCCTTGTTAACAACAAACTTAATGGCTTGTGGGTTTGGAGTTGGTAATGTTCGAACTAGAACGTCTTCTGACATTTAAAAAAATCCTTTTGCTTTTACTAAAGCCTTCTTTAAAAGCTCCACCTCTTCGAGGGTATTATAAATCGAAAAAGAAGCCCTACAACTGGCAGTAACGCCAAGCCTTCTCATTAGAGGCTGGCAGCAATGATGTCCAGTTCTAATAGCAATTCCCTCATTGTCAATGATGCTACCAATGTCAGAGGCGTGAATTCCCTTAATATTAAAAGAAAATATGGCTGACGAACGATTTTTAGGGCCGTGGATCTCAATATCATCAATTTGGCCCAGTTCATCAAAAAGAGCCTTTATAAGCTCTTTGTTATGAAATTGAATCTGATCATAGCCGAGATTTTGAACAAATTGAACCGCCGTAGCCAGGCCAATAGCACCAGAAACGTTTGGCGTACCCGCCTCGAATCTCTGAGGGGCTTGAAGGTATTTTGACTCCTCAAAGTGAACTTCAGAGATCATGGATCCGCCCGTCTGATAGGGAGGCATTTCGTTGAGAAGACTCTCTTTAGCGTAAAGAACCCCAATGCCATAGGGACCAAAAACTTTATGGCCAGAAAACGCTAGAAAGTCGCAATTCAAAGATTGAACATCAATAGGTTTATGGGAAGGCGTTTGAGCTGCATCCACAAAGACCTTTGCTCCATTGGCGTGGGCTTTTTCTGAAATCAACTTTATATCATTATCAGAACCAAAAACATTAGAACTCGACTGCATAGCGACGAGCTTAGTTTTTTTTGTAAGTAATTCTTCGAGTTTTACTAAGTCTAAATTTCCCTCTTCAGTAATCGGAACGACTTTAATTTTTAAAGACTTTTCTTGGGCAACAACTTGCCAGGGAATAATGGTGGAGTGGTGTTCTAACTCAGTTAAAAGTATTTCATCCCCAGCTTGTAAAAAATGGCGGGCGTAGGAGTAGGCCACTAAATTTGCTGACTCGGTGGTACCCCGGGTAAATATGATCTCGTTGGGCGACTTGGCGTTTAAAAAACTAGCAATCGTTTCTCTTGCTTTTTCATAGTTCTCAGTTCCTTTTTGGCTCAGCCAGTGTATTCCCCTGTGAACATTTGAAGTTTCAAAACGATTATATTCGTTAACGCGATCGACAACCTTAGCCGCCTTAAGAGAAGATGCAGCGCTGTCGAGATAAACCAGAGGTTTATCATGAACCTTAATGTTGAGCTGAGGAAATTCGTTTCTAAGGGCCGTGCCAAGCAGACTCACAACTAGATCTCCTCCAAATTAAAGCTTTTCAATTTCTTTGTAGCTGCATCGAGAAGGAGATTTTTAAACTCTTTATTAGGAAACTGCATAGGAATCTCTTTAATAAAACCCTCGGCGATCATTTTTGTCGCCTCAGCCCTGGGAATAGCCCGACTTTCTAAATAAAAAAGCTCCTCTGGATCTAATTGACCAACAGTTGCTCCGTGAGCGGCTTTGACATCATCGGCAAACACTTCAAGTTCGGGCTTGGTATTAACTTCTGCTCTTTCTGTCAAAACTAAGTTTTTATTGAGTTGAGATGAATCTGTTTTCTGTGCATCTTGGGCGATATAAACTCGCCCATTAAAAACAGCTTCGGACTGGTCATTGAGAAGGCCTTTATAGTTTTCTCGACTGATACTATATCCTTTATGGTGATTAATTGTCGTATGGTGATCGCTATGCTGATCACCTTCAATCACATAGGCTCCCAACAAATCGAGTTCGGCATTTTCTCCACATATATCGACTTCAACATTGTTTCTACTCAACTTCGACCCAAGAGCCAAAGTCTGGTTATGCAAATAAGAATCTCTATCTAACTTAATACGTAAATTAAAGAACCCTAAAGAAGTCATATTATCGCCTTGCAGACTGGCCCGATTTAATCGAGCTCCTTTACCCAAGGCGGCGTAAAAAGTATTGTTTCGATAAACTCGACCCAATGTCGAAAACTCTTCAAGGAGATCTAAACTTGTATTGGAATCCATCAATACATAGTTTCTGATTGAAGCCGTCGTGTAGCTATCCTGCTTATCATCACCTGAATTCTTATGCATTAAGTGAAGGCTTTGTGACTGCTTCCCACTAATGTGAATAAAAACTCCATCTTCAAATTGCATTGAGTTTAAGGCTTCCAGAGGCTCGTCAGTTTCTGTAAATTTAGAAAATTGAACCTTGAAAAATTCTTTTGTTTTTTCTGGCCAATTAGAAAACTCAGACAATTTGAATACAGAAATTCCACTAGAATCCGATATGTGAATGCTAATGGATCCATTCTTGAACCCTATGGTGTTAGCAGATGAAGCATGAGTTTGACCTTCACCACTCACAGTAGAATTAACAAAATCTACATCTTTTAGAAAACCAAGGTTCGTATACTTGTAGCGCTCGTTCTTTTTAGTTGGCAGACCTTTTTGCTCTAAATACTGGAAGGACTTTTGTGCTTCCTCCAATAAAAATCCAGGAAAACCCATGTCTTTTCTTCGCTTTTCGATATTTTCAAAACTCTCTTTAGAAAAGATCGCCATTAATGCACCAACCAGTCGTAACCTTTTTCTTCGAGCTTATGGGCTAAGTTTTTATCACCGGTTTCTATAATCTTACCGTCCGCCAATACATGAACAAAATCTGGCTCAATATAATCGAGAAGCCTTTGATAGTGAGTGATTAAAACAATGGCATTATCTGAACTCTTGAGCTTGTTAACACCGTTAGCAACGATTCTAAGCGCATCAATATCTAGACCCGAATCAGTTTCATCGAGAAAGGCCACGCGAGGAGATAGAACGGCCATTTGCAAAATTTCATTTCGCTTCTTTTCTCCCCCAGAAAAGCCAACGTTGACTGGTCGGTCGAGAAAACTGGGGTTCATTTCTACGATTTCTATTTTCTTTTTTAATATCTCGTCAAACTGTTCTTCTGAAAGCTCTGAACTTCCCTGGTGTTTAACAATTGAATTAAACGATGTTCGCAGAAATGTTCGATTAGAAACACCAGGAACCTCAACTGGATATTGGAAGGCGAGAAAAATCCCTTCTTTGGCTCTCTCATCGGGCTCCATTTCAAGGAGGTTTTTCATTTCGAAATTTATATCGTAGAGAACCTCTCCTGATGTGACGTCATAGGCAGGATGCCCGGCGATCACTTTAGATAGTGTACTTTTTCCCGAACCGTTAGGGCCCATAATAGCGTGAACTTCTCCAGGCTTAACAGTCAAATTAAGGCCTTTTAAAACTGGCTTTTCGTCAACATTCACCTTGAGATCTTTAATCTCTAACACTTTCAAACTCCTCAATTATCCGATGCTATTTTCTAATTTCATTTCAATGAGTTTCACTGCTTCTACAGAAAACTCTAGAGGCAACTCTTTGAACACTTCCTTACAGAAGCCGTTCACGAGAGTCGAGATCGCCGACTCTAGATCTAGCCCGCGTGATTGAAGATAAAATAGTTGATCTTCTGAAATTCTCGAAGTCGAAGCTTCGTGCTCAATGGTAGCTGTTTTATTTTTCACCTCGAGATAGGGATAGGTATTAGCAGAACACTTATCTCCAACGAGCATGGAGTCACATTGTGAATAATTTCGAGCATTTTCAGCCGAAGGAAGAATCTTAACCTGCCCTCGATAGCTATTTTTCGAAAAGTCAGTGGAAATCCCTTTAGAAATAATCGTACTCTTAGTGTTTTTTCCCACATGAATCATTTTCGTGCCCGTATCGGCTTGCATATGATCATGGGTCAAAGCCACCGAGTAAAAGGCTCCCTGGGAGTTTTCACCCTGAAGAATACAGCTCGGATATTTCCAGGTTATAGCCGAACCCGACTCAATTTGTGTCCAAGATATTTTAGAGTTTCGCCCAAGACACTTGCCGCGCTTAGTGACAAAGTTATAAATACCACCTTTGCCGTCTTTATCTCCAGTATACCAGTTTTGTACCGTCGAATATTTAATTTCGGCGTCATCGAGAGCAACCAATTCAACTATGGCGGCGTGAAGCTGATTCTCATCCCGCATTGGTGCAGTACAACCCTCAAGGTAATTAACAAAACTACCCTCATCAGCAACGATTAAAGTTCTTTCAAATTGCCCAGTTTCTTCGGCATTAATTCGGAAATAGGTTGAAAGGTCTAAAGGACAGGTCACACCTTTAGGGATGTAAACAAATGAACCATCGGTAAATACTGCGGCATTGAGTGCAGCAAAGAAATTATCTTTATAAGGAACAACTGAACCAAAATATTTTTTAACTAATTCAGGGTGGTCCTTAACCGCCTCAGAGATCGAGCAAAAAATGACTCCGACTTCTTCTAATTGTTCTTTGTGAGTTGTAGCAATTGAAACACTATCAAAAACTGCATCTACTGCTACTCCAGTTATTCGCTTCTGTTCAGAAAGAGGAATACCCAGTTTTTCAAAAGTTTTTATCAACTCAGGATCGAGTTCATCAAGACTTTGGGGTTTGGCGTTTTCATCTTTTGATTTTGGTGCCGAGTAGTAAACGATGTCTTGATAGTCAATCTTCGGATAATTGAGATTCGCCCAGCTCGGCTCCTCTAAGGTTTGCCAATGGGCAAATGCCTTCAAGCGATACTCGAGAAGCCATTCAGGCTCCTCTTTTTTGGCCGAGATGATTTTGATAATTTCCTCATTCAGGCCCTTGCCAATGGAGTCCACCTCAATATCAGTGGTGAATCCATATTTGTATTCCCGATCCAACTCTTTAGGAGCTGAATTTGACTTGATCTCCACTCAGTCATTCTCCATTCCGGGGGTTATTCGCAACTAATTAAGTGCGTGGGTCGAAGCACTGTTCTGACCAAATCCAGATTGAGTTTCCTCGGTATTAGGTTCTGGATCGTGACAAACGACTTCATCCACTTCGAGTAAGCTGTGGATATTGATCCCCTGATAAAATTTAATCAACTGATCATTTAAATGATTAATGGGCGCGATAATATTGCATTTTTCACTCATATCGCAACTCTGTTGATCAGATTGTAAGCATTTCGCAATACCGACTGGGCCAACAATGGATTCGATAAGATCATAGAGGGTGACTTTACTGAGATCCTTGAGAATTTGATAACCGCCATGGGCCCCTTGCTCGGATTTTAGGAATTTCTTGTGGGCCAATACCTGCATGACTCTCGATGTCGCATCGAAAGGACAAGAGTAAGCGTTGCAAATCTCTTTAACTGTAGTTAGCTCACCAGGCCTTTTTCCACTCATATGCTTGAGTGCGATTAGAGCATATTCTACTTTTCTATTTATCTTGTTCATAAATCACCTCTGCTGTAGATTGCGAATCAATTTCACCAGCTCGGTTGAAAGTTTAGAGAAAACTAAACGAAAACCAACTGGTCGTCAATATAATAGGTCTAAAAAGGACTTGGTTCAAGCTTTTTTGAACTAATATTTGTTTTTGTTTTTTTATGATATTACAGGCACTTAGATAATGGTAGATATCGCTAAGAATTTTCTCAAAATAATAATTATCACATTAACAGGTCTTTTCATAACCTGGTTTCTACTGAGAGGATATGGCCTCCAAAGGGAGTTCACTCAGATCAAACACCCGCTTTTAGAGATCCCAAAACCCTTACTTTTTAGTCTGGGAGGATTCTCAGAGGATAAAGTAAGTAAGTATACAGTTCAAGCTTTTTTGAACTTGTCTAAGCAGAGCCCACAAATTATTGGAACTACTAGAGTTTTCGAGGCTAAAGACGGAACATGGGTCGTCGCCCAAAAGAATGAATTCAACCAAAACCAGAGAATCAAAGATTTGACTTGGCCCGAGATAAGAAAGATCGCAATTGCTCAAGAAATCAACCTAACCAATCTCGATGATTTAATCTCTGCCGGGTTCGCTGGCCCCCTAGCCCTCATTATTGATGAATATGCCGAAAACCAAGATCGTTCTCTTAATGCTTGGATTAAAAAAAATAAGTGGGACGAAAAGCTATTTATTATCAGTCGTCACGACGGATTATTACGCGATTTAAGGGCAATAAACCCAAATCTCTTGTTCAGCATTGGACAAGCTAAACTCACACAATTTCTATTACTAGACACCTACTCTCTTGAACCCCTTTCGAGATTGCGCAATGACTTCATACTTCTCGACGGTCGATTTGCTGAAAAAATTAAAATCAAAGAATCGACCATCGTCGAAGTTCATCGGCAAAAAAAGTTCTTAATAGTTGAAGGAATAAACGACAAAGAAATTGCTCAAAGACTCTTTAGTCGCGGTGTTGATGGAGTGATCACTGAATCAGCAGAAGAGCTTGTGACAATTTTGGGTCAAGCCTTGTAAAAGATTTGTGAATTTAATTTATAGAGTAAAAATCAAGCCCCTTCCCTAGATAATTATTGTTGTTTTGATCTAATAGGTTTAGCCTCAAGTATTATGTTTACATTTATAGATAGTGCTTGGGCTCAGTCTCAAAACGCAAAAGTCGCAGTTGAATCATCACTCATTTCGGACATTCTCGGTGCCGGGCCCGTTGTTTTATTTTTGTTGGGAGTAATGATTCTTTTATCAATGATTTCATGGGCAATCATGATTTCTAAAAGAACTCAGGTTAAAAACATCGAAGAAGCGGATCTTGTTTTTGAGGATAAGTTTTGGAAGGCTAAAAACCTACAAAGCGTATTCGAGTCAGTTGATCAGTTTCCTAATTCCGCCATAGCCCGTGTTTTTAAATCTGGATACTTGGAGCTTCAGAGAATTGCAGAATCTGTAAAAGTAAAAGATGAAAGTAACGATTTACCAAAACTCTTTGGTTTAGATAATCTTGAAAGAGCTTTGCGGAAATCTGTAGACAAAGAGCTCGGCGAACTTGAAAATCGCCTGGGGTTCCTTGCTACAATAGGTAGTACCTCACCTTTTATTGGGTTACTTGGTACCGTTATTGGTATTATGAATTCCTTTAGAGATATCTACAACGCGGGCTCTGCCAGCCTCGCAACTGTGGCTCCCGGGATTTCAGAAGCTCTTTTTGCAACGGCCGTCGGTCTTTTTGCAGCAATCCCTGCCGTTGTTGCTTACAACCATTTTATAACTCGCGTGCGTAAGAGAGAGATTTTTATGAATAATTTCTCTTCTGATTTTCTCAATATCGCCAAGCGCAACTTTTTCCGTGAGGATTAATTATGGGAATGGGTGGACCTTCTAATTCACGAAGCCGAATGGCAATGAGTGAAATCAATGTGACCCCACTCGTTGACGTGATGCTTGTTCTTTTGATCATCTTTATGGTGACTGCCCCGATGATGCAACAAGGAATCGAGGTAGAGCTTCCTGAAACTGCTAACTCTGGTGTCGAGACCAACGACGAACCATTCGTACTCTACATTAAAAAAAATAGAAGACTCTATATCGGCGAAGCCAATGTTAATATGCAAGGCCTTCGAAAGAAGCTAAGAGCTATTTTTAAAATGAGAAAAAACAAACAAGTTTATCTACAGGCCGACAAAACTGTGGATTATGGCTTTGTCGCAGAGGCCATGGGCGAAATCAGAGCCGCGGGAATTTATAATATAAGTTTAATCACCTTACCAAAGTAAATTAGTCTATGGATTCGAGAATTCTTGAAGAAGAAATTGAAAGACCAGACGAGTTTAAGACTTCGTTTTTTATCTCGATTACTGTCCATGGTATTCTATTTTTGGTGCTGACCTTAAAAATTGTCCTTTTTCCTTCGGAACCCATCGAGTTCAAAAGAGCTGTACGAGTCGATGTCGTGGATCTACCCGACAAAGTGATTAGCGAACTAAAAAAGGTCGAACAGAAGGCAAAAAAACAACCAAAAGAACCCGAAAAACCCAAAGCTCCTGAACCCAAAAAACCAGAACCAAAACCAAAAGCTCCTGAACCAGCAAAGCCCAAAGTTGATTTCAAAAAAAGTCAGAAGTCCGCATTTGAACGTCTAAAGAATCTGAGAAAGAATAAGAAGCAAGAGGCTGAACCTGTTGCTGGAAGTGATCTTAAGGCCGTTAAGCAAATAGAGACAATTCAATACAAAGGCAATATATTGGCGGCAGGTACTTCATTAACAGGAATAAACAAGCTTCAACACGACGAATATCTGGATCGAGTTGATGACCACGTTAAAAAGTATTGGAATTTGCCAGAATGGTTAGCTAGTAGCAATTTAAGTGCTAAGATCGTGGTGTATTTGGATAAACGAGGCTTTGTGAAGTCGGCGAAATTAACTCAATCGTCCAATAACACAATTTTTGACCAAAAAGTTCTCGAATCAATTAAGCAGGCTTCACCCTTTCCTCAACCTCCAAATAAGTTTGAAAATATACTGGAAGTTGACGGCTTAGAACTCAGATTTCCAGACTAGGGGATTAGAATGAAAAGATTAGTTTATATATTTCTATTTGTATTGGCGCTCCCTTTTGTGTCTCAGGCCCAATCCGGCTCAAAACTTTATATCAATGTTGGATCGGCAAATCTTAAGAAAAGTTTGATGGCCTTGCCGGCATTTCAATATTTGGGATCGAAGCCAGGCAACAGCCAGTTAAAGCTCGGAAACAAGCTATTCACTACGCTGTTTAATGATTTATCGGTAAGCTCTTACTTTCGCTTCATCCCCCAGGATGCCTTTCTTGAAGACGCTACAAAAACAGCGCTGACACCCAAGGGCTCAGCTCCAAATGGTTTTGATTTTGGAAAGTGGCGTCCATTGGGAACTGAATTTCTGATTAGAGCCGGATATAAAGTCGTTGGCAGTAAATTGTCTTTCGAAGCTTATCTCTACTACATTCCAAAGGCCCAAACTGTATTGGCTAAGACCTACGAAGGGCGAACCAAGGATGTTAGGGCCATCGCCCACAAATTTGCTAACGACATCGTTTATAAGTTAACTGGTAAGAAGGGTATCTTTACGACAAAACTCGTAGTTGGAAGAACTTCGGGCCGGCAGCAAAAAGAGATTTTCGTACTCGATTACGACGGTCAAAATCCAATTCAAGTTACCAATCACCGAAGTATTTCGTTTTCTCCAAGCTGGGCTCCCGATGGGAAATCTATTCTTTATTCAACTTTTAACTACCATAAGCGCAAGAAATCGAGAAATGCCGACTTAATGAGATACGATCTTACCAATGCTCGCAGATGGGTTCTTTCATATCGTAAAGGAATTAACTCGGGCGGTGTTTTCTTTCCTGATATGTCGCAAATCCTTCTTCGAATTTCAAATAAAGGAGTATCCGACCTTTTTACAATGTCTGTTGACGGCAAGAAAATTCGACCTCTCACAAATGGGCCTCGGGGCGCTATGAATGTCGAACCTTCTATTAGTCCCGATGGACAAAAAATTGTATTTTCATCAGACCGAAGCTCAAAACCTATGATTTATGTCATGGATAAAAGCGGACGAAACATAGAAAAACGAACCTATGCTGGGCGCTACAACTCCACTCCTGTCTTTTCGCCGGATGGTAAAAAAATCGCTTTTGCCGGCCATGATAAGGGTAAGTTTGACGTATTTATGATGGATACTAATGGCACTAATATGGTACGGCTGACATCGGCACGCAAAAAAGACGGCACTTGGTCAGACAACGAAAGTCCAAGCTTCTCTCCTGATGGTCGCCACATTGTTTTTACCTCAAACCGTAGCGGATATTACCAACTCTATTTAGTAAACGTTGATGGAACAAACGAGCGAAGAATTACTTTTGATACTCACGATTACTTTGCTCCTCGTTGGTCGCCTTACATGGACTAGGTAGTTGTTAAAAATTTCGCCTTAACCCTCGACTGGGTTCAACTGCTTCTTGTACCAAAGTATAGAACCCAGACTCAGCTAAGGTTTTGAAGCTTCGTAATTTGATACGACTTTTGTCTCAAGCTTATCCAACTTCATACTTTCCTCAGCGGCTCTGATATAAACTATTAGAGATGGTAAAGGCTCATAAGAAAGTCAGTTATATCGTTTGTCTCATGATACTCATTAGTTTAACGGGTATGAGTATCGCCTATGGGCAAAATGATTTGCCTCCTCCCCCGAGTGAGTTAATTCCTGATGGTGCAGATGGAGGTGACCAAGGTGATCAGCTTCCACCGCCACCAGGAGAAGAGGCTCCGCCACTACCGGGAGATGCCGATAATTCTCAGCTTCCACCGCCTGACTCGGGAATGCCATCTTCTGGTACTATCGGTAGCCCAAAGCCAAAAAAGGAAACTGCTTACCGTGACGCTGACAATCCATTTCTAGGATCTCTCAGTGATAACAATATTCATGCGCAATTCGTTACCAATAAAGGCCGCTTTTCAGTTGTTCTCAAAGGGCGCGAAGCTCCAATCGCTGTTTCAAATTTCATAGGCCTTGCCATGGGTACAAAGGTGTTTACTGAGATTTCTGGAAGAAAAGTAAGAAGACCTTTTTACGATGGCCTAACCATCCATCAAGTGACAGGAAAGAGTACAATACACTTCGGCTGCCCATTCGGAAACGGAACCGGTGGTCCTGGTTTTCAAATCGAAGATGAAGTCGAAAACGGCCTCAGTTTCGATCGTGCCTACATGCTCGCCTATGCCAACTTCGGCCCGAATACCAATGGAAGTCAGCTCTTTATTAATGTCGTACCTCGGCCCGACCTCAACAATGGGTTTACGATTTTTGGAGAGGTCATCGAAGGCCAAGAAGTACTCAATAAGATTGCCAATGTTGAAGTGGATGCACTTCAACGGCCCATGAAACCAATTATCATCGAAAAAGTCGAAGTTTATAAAGTCGACAATTAAACTTCGGTGCCCCAAATTGTTTAATTCATCAATAGTTAAACGCCCCTATCATCAATATAAATGAATTCGAGTTGGTATTGAGATTGCCTTAGATCTAGGCTGATACAATTTTAACAAAGTAGATTAATGAAAATGATTTCAATTTTTGCCTCTAACTCATCTCAGACTCGATGCCTCAAAATGGCTGCTGTATGCATTTTTCTACTCTTTGCTGGCCTAACCATAAAGGCAGAAGAATCAGACCTTCTCGATAATATTACATATGGTCTCGATGGATTATCGTTTCCGGAAGATATCGTCATCGAAGCCATCGACAATGATCCTGGCCAATATCGCGTATTTGACCAAAATCTTCGACTCGCAAAAGTTAATGAAATTATTGTTAGCGAAAATGAATTGCCCGGAATTAGGGCGACAATTGATCTTGCGAGATATCATCGATCGATGGTGGTTCTAGAGGACGATGTTAAGAATACTCTGCAGATCGCTGTATTAAGAGTTCTGCCACAACAAATTGAATTCAGAGTCGTAGACACAAATCCTGGTTTATTAGGTCGTTTAATTCATGAAAATACTGGGTTTATCGAAATTTGGTACCGGCAAAGTGATCAAACAGAAAAAGTGTTCGTAGGAACAACCTGTCGTGGATGTTCGAGTCGAGAACTCAATGATTTAAAAGAAGAGCTCGATCGAGTTCGACAAAGAGAAATTGATTTAGAACACGGGCTCATTGAAATCAATATTAGTTTTTCGGGGAGCGATGTTCTCTATGCGGGGACACGGTCTCGATATCGAGCTTACAACCCACGAGAGGTGGCCCTACTACCTATTTTTGAAGCCAGTAGTGGTGAATTTTTAGGTGTTCGCCTTATTAAAATTAAAAAAGACCTCGGTGTTAATCCAGATAGTATTACTGAAGTTAACTTGCATGAAAACCTCTTGCAGCCCGAAGATGCCGCAAACACTGCCCTCGAATCTCCTCTCGCGCAAAGAGGACTTGTATTTACGAATGCCCGAAGAAATCAAAATGGCGATATTGTCTTTGATAGCTTCAACTTAATGGATTGGGAAGAGGCACTCCCTGAAGAAGAAGATGCTCTCGATTATATTGGTGAAATTGCTACTGTTGCAGGAACCCGAAGTACTCGTCTTGTCGAATTAGACTTTCTTGATGACGAAGTGATTCGACTCTTTCAAGCGCAACAGATTTTCTATAGTTACGGTAAAGTCCTCAGTGAAGCCAAAGAAAGACAAGTCAGTGTCATCGCCAATTGGCAGAGAGCTCGAATTCCGCAACTTTTCTTGAAAATTCCTGGTCCCAATGATCCCTACTACGAATCCAATCTTCCCCCAGGAGCCCAGGGCGAAGATGGTCCCCTCTAATCTGAGAACAGATTTTAGATTCCTGACATAAAAAGAACTATCATTCCATTAAGGGCGCTAAATACTCAAAAACACTTAGTTTTTAATGTGATTGCACTTGCCTCAGGGAAGGCCAATTTTGAAAGAAAGGGACCGATATTAAACTCCAGTTTCACCAACCACTCAGTCTCAAAACGAAACACGGCACCTGCCTACAAAATTGCGCCCCCACATATTCTCAGATTCAAATCACGGGCAATAGAGCCCCAAATCCAGGGCTTGACGCGTGGCATAATTAGTGTAAAAGAGGTACCCGTAACCAATTAAAACAATATGGGCCTTAGAAATTCAGGCACTAGATAATTATTATTATTCGGAGGAAAAATGAAAAAGTTTTTTATTACAGTTCTAGCGGCTACGTTATTGAGTGTGCCTTCTATGGCTAATACGGCTCTTCAAGCTGCTGTTCAATCTGGTAACCAACAACAAATTGCTCAAGCTGTTCAAGGAACAGTTGGTGCGGTAGTTAATGCTGCTGGTGCTTCTGCTGCTTCTTTAGCTGCTGGTGTTAGTGACTCTACAGTTATTACTGACATCACTGCTGCGATCCAAAACAACGCTAAAATTGCTTCTGGTTTGGATGCAGTTAACTCTAAGATGGAAGAAATGAAAGATTCTCTTACTAATGAGCAAAAGGGTCTTCTTCTTAACTTAGTTAAGCTTATGGCTTCTGCTAAAGACATCAATCCTAATACTTCTGACGCTGGTGAAAAAGCTCTTCTTGCTTTCATCACTAACGATCAAAACAACGGTATCATCAACGCTGAAAGCTTTTTCGGTGACAACGCTTCTATCGCTGCTAACCAACTTTTCACTGAAGTTGTAGCTGGTGTAAACAGTGGTAAGTCTGCTGGTGAAGCCGTTATCGGTGCTATCGCTTCTATCAGAAACGTTGACGAAGCAACTGCTCGCAACACTGCTGAGCAAATGTTCCAAGACTGCGGTGAAGCTGCTGCTGCTGGTGGATCTCTCTAATTTAGAGATTCACACTTAATGTGAAATTACAAAAGCTCCCAAATGGGAGCTTTTTTTTAGCTCAATCAATTTTTAAAATCTTCACAGTCTTTAAAATATTATCCCGATCAATCATTGATCATATGTCTGGCAAAAATTGATGGCCCTCTAAATGCCTTAGGCCAGGCCCACTAAGGTAGTCCCATTTTGGTACAACCATTGCAAATAATTCAAGCATGAGGACTATTTCTAATTACTCAAAATTTCTAAATAAAAAAGCACTTTTAGCAAGTGTCCTCGTGCTGCTATATTACGCCCCATCTTTTGCCCAATGTGGTGGGTTCGACCAAGCCGCTGTCGATGAATTCAGTTATTACTCTCAACAAGATTTTTGTGCTCTCGTCGAAGAGAATCAAAGAATTCAGGCTGACCGGGCTCTCAAACTCAAATTCCTCACAGCTCTTCGTACGATCTATCAAGGCCATGTCCTCGCAAACGAACTGTATGTTCGCGATCGCATTCACTGTCTTGATAGTGGAGATGAGGGACATCAGTATCGCTTGGATAATTTTGAAATCTGTGAGGAATTCCTTCGGGGTCGTTATAGTGGTGAAACTAACGACTACGAATATGGTGTAGACCGAATCATTGAAGCCTATAATGAAATGCGACTTTATGCCGCACTATCCGGACCAAGACGAAGAACTGATCAGTACTATGTTTTAAAGCGACCAGAATATAGATCTTATCGCTTTCACAATCGAGTACGACACAAGTTTAGTCATTTTCTTGTAGACTTTGATGACGTCCCTGAGCCACCTGAATTACCCCACCTGTCTCCTGAAGAGAAATGCGAAGCGGATCGTAGATTCTTAACTAAGCTCTATCAAAAAGAGCAAGAGTTTTATGACCGACGTGAGCTCGGTATTCAAGTGGGATTTGTCGAAAATGAATGTATAACCGAAGGCCACCGAAGAGATATCGGTTTAAATTTTACCGAAATTCTTCAACTTCCACATATAGAAGAACAAATTCATAATGAATTTAGACAACCCCTTTACGATGAACTCGATGCTTGGGCGCAAGCGATTTTTGACGCTCAATCAGAGGGAAGAGACGTAAGAATTGACTACTTCTTAAGTGAGGAAGATCAAAATCACTGGGACACTCGGAATAGAGAAATTGAAGCTGAATTTCAAAGACGCCTTGAACATGAAAAAGAAATGTTTACTCGCTGGGATAATTACGGCCTAGACAATTTCATGCACAGTAGTCGTGAAGGTATTTGGAAATCTTTTAAAGAGGATTACTTTTTAAAACTTAATCAATTTCCTGTGATTGGTTTAATGAGTCTGCCACAAGAAGGGCCCACCGAAGAGGATCTCGCCTATCAAGAACAATCTGGGTATCCTTTTACTCACTTCTATCCACAACTCAAAGAGGCGTTCGAACTCTATCTGTTTATGAGTGAAAAGACTCGCGAAGCTTTTGGAGAAATGAATACTCTCGATAGTTACGACGATTTACTCCCCTTGATGGCTAATGCCAATTTGGTGGATCAAAGCTGGGAAGATATCGTTGCAGAAAATGGAGAGCTTGAAGGGATTACTCAAACTCATATTGACGAACTTAAAGCCGATCTTGAAAGCACAGAATTTTGGCAGGTTATGCGTGAAGCTGGAGTGGCGGTAGCCCTCGGCGTTTCATGTGTATCAATGGTTTTACCCATTGGTAAGATTAAGTGGGTCGCTAAATTTATGCTCGGCAGACTTTTAACAACCCGTTGGGCTGCGATTTTATCTTGCGGTCTTGTTACTGGGCTTGGAATTAACCTAGAGTTCGTAAGTTTAGCCAACAATCGCTATTTACAAGAATATCAAAGATTTTTCTCTAGCTCTGGAGTTGGGCCCGAGGACGGAATTTTCGTGATGATGGCAATTGAACGCCTTGATCAACGCTCTAAAGATTTGATTATGGAATACATTATGGCACCAGTTGGAACCGGTGTGATTGCCATGCGTGGAGCCTTAGGCCCTACGATTCGTTTAATAAGAAATCCGAGAACTCGCAGTCGAGTTTTTGAAATATTAGAAAGATATGCACGTATTAAATCGCTCAGGCGATAGCTAAATTGGAAAGTACAATGAAGAACAATTTTGTAAAAAAATTAAAACTCAGTTTTTTAACTCTAACGGTGACGTGTACTGGTCTTGTTTTTGTTCCCCAGCAAGGGTCAACTTGGATAGGCAGTGCTCTTCGAAGTGTTTATAGAAGACTGGTGCCTGAAGGAGCTAGTGCAACTCGACTCGCGCAAATTAAAAACTCGGTAGTAGAGCCTGCTATAGTGCGATCAATGGATCATATCCCCACACTTCGCGGTGGAAGCACGCGTATGTTGAGAAACCCTGAGTTGTTTGATGATATAACTTCAAGAGCCTACGCCAATCAATACACAAACATTCATTGGCCCACTCTATCTGGTCCATTCCGTAGATTACGAGAGGTATTGAATGCAAGTGATAATAAATTTACCTTAATCACCGGACAAAAAGGTGTTGGTAAAGGAACACTAGTTGAAATCTTTGCCAATTCAACCGTAATGAATATCGATGACGTTCGTAGAATGGGTAATGAATTTGTTCTTCCCGATGGACTGCGTGACACCCTAGTATTAAGGTTTGACGTCGACCATTACCTTTCGTCGGCCGTGCCAAAGGAGCAAAAAGAACTCTTTTTAGACGGGCTGATTGAAAACCTTCGAGCTGCTAAAGAAGCTGGTCACAATATTATCGTTGATATTCCTGATTTTGATAAACTCAAACCTCCCGCTGGCAGCTCTAATCGAGAAACACATCCAGGTACAATCTTTTTAAATGCCCTCGAGAGAATGACTGACCAGGCGCAGGTGATCGGTCGCTCAGAAACTGACTCTGTTTTAGAAGAAATCGAGCTTCAACGCCTTGGCACTCATCATGTGGATGTTCCTGTCCCTTCTCTTGACGAAACAATTTTGCCAATCATGCAACACATAGAAAGATTGACCACTAAATATGGAGTAGACATTCCAAAGTCCTTAGGTGAGGACATCGCTCGTCTTGTTAAAAATGGCTATACGCCCAATGGAGCGAGCCGCGCTATATATCCGCCGGGCGCCGGTATTCGATTATTAGAAGATGCCGTTAACAAACTTCAAACCAAAAGAGCTGCTGGAAGACCCCAAGCCCTACTAGATATTGAGGATAAGATTGCTGGACTTCGTGAGAAAGCCAACCGTTTGAATCATCAGCTCGCCAGGAGAACCGAAGATTTTGATGGTAGTGTATCAAGGCTTGATATTGAAAACTTCGATGAAGCAGCACTACCTGAAGACATGCCCTATCTTCGTCAAAGACGATTACAAATGCAGGATGAGTTTGCTCGCCTTGAAACGCAGAGAGCTCAAATTGAAGAACAACTCGAAAACTTGGCTGCTGCCGAATCTGAACTCCTACAGCGCACCGAAGCTATGGAACAAATCGACGAGGCTCTTAGACTTGCTGGAGACAATATTGACGAACAAGCTGAAGTCTTTGCAGATATCGACAACATGATCCGCGCAGGCAGTAATGGCGAGTTCGATATCGCTAAAATCGCTGAACACTATACTAGTATGTATAGAAACGAAATTGAACAAATGACTTCACAACTGGAAAGAGCTCGTCAGGATGGCAATACTCGTTTTATGAGGGCAATGCAAAGCCGCATCGAAAAAACTCAGGCTCTTATCGATGACGTCAATCAGATGAATCCAGCTGAAATTTTTAGATTAAGTCTAGATACGGCAAGAACAGCTCATCTTGCCGATATGAGATCATTGGGAGCTCTCAATGAAATCGATTTTGACCTACTAGTTGAAACGGCAGCAGAAGCTCAATTCGGAATAGCCGATCAGGTTACAATGGGTCGAATCCGCGCACAACTTCGCGGCGACATGCGTGTTTTTGAAAGAATCAGTGAAGACCTCTCTAATTGGATCGTCGGACAAGCTCCGATTTTAAGAGATATCTCAAAAATTTTGCGAGTTAAAATGACCGATACCGGCAGAGGTCTTAAGGGAATTTTCTTTCTCTTTGGAGAGTCCCGACTTGGTAAAACAGAAATAGGACGAGCTCTACAAAAGATTGTTGGTGGTAATCAGATGATGCTCGTTGAAGGCGGACAGCATGCTGATGCCCACTCACGAGCGGCCCTCATTGGTGCACCTCCGGGATATGTCGGTTACAAAGAAGGTGGCGGCGGTCGAATGACCCGATTCGCCCAGACAAGTCCCAATGGGGTTCTCATGCTTGATGAGATCGAAAAAATGGATTCAGAAATTTTGGATATACTTCTTACTGTTCTCGAGACCGGAGTCTGGCGCGATATGGCTTCAGGAGCTGAATACCCTGTTAATTGGACGGTTATCGTTTCTGCAAACCTACTGAGAGACGTTGCCGATGTTCACCCAGAACTCGCCCAACAAATTGCACGGCTTCAAGAAGCTGGTCGAATGAAGGAATCAGGATCAATCATCAATGATACTTTATTAGCTGCAGATAGTGGGCTCGCCGGCGTGAGAAATTCTCGCACTGGCCAGCGGGTTCTTAGGCCAGAATTATTGAACCGAGCTGACGGAATTTATTTAGTCCAAGAATTTATAAATCCTGAAATGTCTGAACTCGTCAGAAGAATGTTCAATGGTAAACATATCAAAGATTACGCCGAACAACTTATTGGTGTCACAGTGAAATCAGAGATTTATGAACTCCTTGGTGGCGCCGCCGCTCGAGCTGGTAATGGTGAAGTGATGCGTTCAGCCCGAAATGTTCCCCATAAAATTTCTGAATTTTTAAAGCGTCCTATCGACGAGATGCGAAGTGCGGGTCACCTGCAAGAGGGTGATATTATCAATGTTCGATTAAAGAACGCCGATGAGATTCCTGAAGGTGGAATTAAACTCTACCTCAACCCTAACTATCTCACTGGGAACGCTGCTAACGTTACAAATAGCCCTATTATTAAACGAGCTGAAGATGGCAGACTTTATATCGACTTCGACCTCGAAGCTACTATACGTTTAGCTGTCGATGTTGACGGCGAACAAGTCATGCAAGATGTGCGAGTATGGGATTATCTATTTCAATCAGATATTCTCGATTTCTACAATTGGCATGTGGCTGCAGAAAATATCGGTGATCTTTTCCATTATGATGTTTTAGATCCCAACATTTCTAACAATGCCTTAAGAGCACTCTCTGAATCTGACGAAATGGCAAATTTAGCCGATGAAGCCGCCGCTGCAGGAGAAATCGATGAGGCAATTGACGCCGTAGAACATGCTGGAGATGCTGCTGGACTTACTGTTGATGACGCTGCTGGTGCTAACTAAGAGAAACGAATTATGAGATTTTTGCAAACACTGACATTCCACATTTTAGTTGCTGCGATTAACGCCAGCATGATTTTAAGTGTGCCCCTGAGCTTACGCGCAGATACAGGTGCGCCCAGTGGGGTCAGTTCTGCACCTTCGTCTCCTGCAGTTACGAATTCACCTGTCGCGATACACGAAAGTCTCGGGTTAACACCGGGAGAGAATGTCACCCGGGCCACAGCTGAAAGAGCCTACAACTCTGGCCGCATGGCGATCCTCAGTGAAAGCTTTAATCCAAACAACCTCAATAGTGCTGCCGAAAGAAGTCGCTTTTATCAAGAACTTCGTTCGGCTGCTCATATAATAAGAACTTCAGGCGGACCGAGCCTCGTACAAGAAACTCTACGTAGTCTTCCTGAATTTCCAAGTAACGCGACAAATGCCGAAAGAATGCATATTAGAAATGTTGCTTTATTTGAAAGAATGCAACCTCTTCTGTCCGAGTACCAAGCCAACATCTTAGATGTTCGCAGTCGCGCTTGGGAAATTTGGCGCGATCCTGCTTCACGAGCCGCTTACCAGGCCCAACAGGCTGGGCAGTACCGAGTTTCAGGGCCACGTTTTTTATTGCAAAACGTTCCCAGTCTTGCTCGGGGTCAAATTACTCTTCCTGGCATCGGTGGAACACCAACGGCTCGAGTTCCCAGTCACATAAGACTAGATACTTCTATGTCCTCACTCATGCGCGATCTTGCTAGTGGTTCAGCTAAAATGACCATGACCACAGCCATGATCTTTTTTACCATGTACGCCTATTCAGCCACTAAAATGCGCTATGAATACTTGGCCAATCCGGCTGCCCTCGACGAAGTCGTTCAGAAATATGGCTCAATGCTGATGCTTTTCTCAATGATGGGCTTTGGTGCCGGTAGTGCTGCCACAGCTCGCTGGAATAATTACGTTCACAAGTTAGCACAAGCGATGATGCCCTATATTGAAGGCGGAAAATTTGCGACTAATATGCGAACCCGAGATCGCTTTTATCGACAGTCTCTCGGAACCCAAATCCGAGGAATGTCTATAGCGGGACTTGGAATGGGTCTCCTCTTTTCGCAAATAATATTCACTGGGGGTAAGTATCTCAGTTCGTGCATGAAGATCGCGAGCGACCGCCCCATGAGCCCTAATGAAAGAAACGAGGCTACAAGTTGGTGTGATAATTTTGGCGAAATTTTTAAACAACAGATTTTACCAAGCCTTCTCATAATGCTCCCTGTGATTTTTTCTGCTCAACATATCATGCTCTTTGCCGGCACGTCTTTTAACGCCCTTAAGAGAATGCGCGGAATCAGCTGGGCCGGCGCAAGTCATTCTCAAGCTCTCGCTAATTCAATAGGCGCTAATAGAGACATGGTTCGCCACTGGAGAATGTTTCGGCAAATGCCAATGCGCACTCTAATGAGAAAGGGTGTTCCTAAAGCTTTGCTCGGTCGAGCTGTCGTAAGACCCGCCATGCGCTTACTCACTGCCTTCGGTGTTGGTGCCATTCAAATTGGAGCCTTTTTAATTATTATTGAAATTGGTGTGGCCGCTGGTCGCTATGCTTGGAGTCACCTCAAACAGGGTCTCAGTATTCGAAAGGCGAGAAACAATCTAAGGTCGGCTCTTGATAAGTTCTATGAAGAAGGAATGGAAATTCCTCAAGAATGTGAAATCAGACACGTCCAAGAAATTGAAGATCCAGAAGTATTAGAACAAGTTCGAGACCAATATGGACTCGTTGAAACATCCATGGGGCAAGTTATGCGAGATCCCTATGGCAACGGCTACATTGTTAACGAGTGTAATGACAATGCCAATGAAAATGACAGATGGTTTTACAGTCTCTTTCAAAACTATCAAACAGCCCTAAGTCAACACCGACAGTTTTTAACATCCCCGGTTAATACAATATTAGCGAATTGGTCCGAATATTTTAGCAACGCCAATAACATGCACAAAGCTTCTTACCACTTCTATGGTGATATTCTCGGACAAATCAATGCCAAGAAACTAGAAAATAACGGCGCACCCTTACTACGTTCTCAAGGAAATTTTGATGCGGACCGAGCCGCGATGCTCAGTCTCTTTGCCGAAGAAAAGTACCCCGCCTTTAGAACCCATCCACTATTTGGTGTTCGCCCCCACGACAAAATAAAAACAACAGTGCAAAAAGATGAAAGAGGTCGTCCAGCCCTTCCTCAATGGAATGGAGCTATTGAGGAAGAGCATAGCCATGCCCTTTGGCAACTGAATGCACAAAAAGCGAATCTCAGGCATATCGCAAATTACGTGGCTCAAGTGATTGAGGCTACTACTAATAATCTAGCCCCGGGTATTGATTATGCCTTAAGAGAAATTCATGAATTGATTTCATCTGATGACCTGACAGAAATGGCTAACGGACTCACTCGTCTATCCTATCATACCCGCACCTTTTCGCTAAATCATTACAGGTGTGAAGATCCCGACCTTGAATCCACCGACTTATGTATTTTTAGAGAGTTACAGAGGCAACTATCATCTCCTCTCTATACGGCAGCTCTTATAATCGACAACCGTATCGAAGAAAATCGTGTTAGAGAAGAAGATCGAGCCGAACTTTCGCAAATTTCAACACTTTTAAAATCGAGTATCAGTCGAGACCGCAATGAAGCTTACGAGCGACTTCTTGAGTTGTTTAACTTTACGATGAATATGGAAACAGTTGCGACCTGTATCGGAGTATTTACTGCGGATGTATGTGCTGTTGCTGAAGTTCTAGAGTCTCTTACAAATCCCTTGCCCTTTTCTTATCGGATTCGGCCAGAATACGGTGGCTACTACAATGTTCATAATCCAAATGCCTATCATGAGAGCGGTCAGGGCTACCACGGTCTTGAACACGGCCCCCTTCCCCTCGGAATGGGAAATCGCTATCTAATGGAATATGATAACAACTTCCAGGCCGCCAATGTCAATTTCAACTGGTACCCCGTTGGAGCCAATGCCCAAGAAATGGGTTCAATGGGACATTACTTAATGACGAGTATGCTCTGTGGTGGCGACACTATGGAACACAATGATGTTTCTATTACTTCAGATAACTTTATACTGATTTTTCCACGTCGTAATGTTCGGTTTTCTCCTCCCAAAATCCCCCTAACAACGGATGTGGATCGCAACCTCATCGGGCGATTTTTTAGGCACGATTCTTATGAGTACTGTACTAGAAGTAGAAATGCTAATAATCCAAAAGCAATTTGGGAAAAAATCTATGCCAGTCCCTCTTCAAAAGAAATCAATGGAGATCGTAGTTACTATCAAGGACTCATGGATCTTCTATATCACGAAACTCACTCTGGGGTTCTAGGAGACAATTTTGAAGATTGGTGGGATCGAGTCGCTCTCAACCCGATCGCTAATCAAGTTGAATCTAAGACCTATGCCGTTAATAACTTTCTTTTTGAAAAGTCAGTTGAACTATTAACAGACGATTATCCTTTTCATAACTTCTTGACTGTCGGTGAAGAGAATAATCTTACAGAGAGTACTGTTGAAGAGATGGAGTTTCTCTTTGAGATCGTATTCGACAAAATATTAGAGGCGCCACAAATTGATTTCGTGCCGATATCGATTAGTGATGAAATGGCCAACGCGACTTATGTCGAACGTAAACACTACATGGATGATTATTGGTATAATTTAAAACTCGAATTGAAATCTGGCTTAAGAGCTATTTCTGAAGGGTTGAAGTTTTCGATACCCGCTGCCGAAAGAGCACGAGAGAACTTCTTTAACGGTCCCTGGGAGAAATTCTGGTATCTCTTCCAAACATATCGGGGAGATGAAAAACAGGAACTCCTAGGCTCAAGAGAGTCAAACGATGGACGATTCAAGCATCCAATTCTTACCTATAAGCCCTATGAAGCGAATGGAGCTTTTGAGTTGCCTTTAACTTTGAACGATGATGGCACAGGGATGCAACTCGTGACCGAAGGTAATGACCAAATAGTAGCTCTCTGGAAAAATGCTCGCGTAGCTAAAATTCTTCTAAAACGTTCAATCGACGATTTACTCGAAGTCGTAAATCTTGTCTATGATCCCGATGAAGTCCTTGATGATGAAATCGAGACAGTGCACACAGTTCCCGTCGAATATGCCCATATCTTCTGGGCCCATTCCCTCAGGAATATCCTGTTCTGAATTGGCTGAGGCCATGGCAGAACAGGATATTCCTGAGGGAATGGGCCCAGAAGATTTTATGGAGCAGTTCTTAGGAATCGTAGTCGGTGCAGATGAGGATGTCCAAGGTGTCCTCACCATCACTCTCGATGAGCATATGGTCAATATTCTAGAAGAACTTGGCTTTGATCCAGCTAATCCAGACACTGACACGATTGCTCAAATGTTTACGATGATCTCTGCTGAACAATCCGGTGCCGATGAAGATCAATTGCCGTCGTCAGAGGACAACTAAACGCCAGATCATTTCGTAAAAATCTTATTGATTGACCAGAAACCTGAGAGTTTTTAACCTATTAGCACTTCAAAAAGGGCTCTCGGGAATGGATAGTATTTTAGAATTTCTGCAAAGTATTGATGCTGAGTTTTTTTTATTTCTCAATCAAACAATGTCCTTCTATGCTCTCGATAAAATCATGCCTATTTTTACAGATCTGCATAAGTACCAGCTTTTTAGCTTCGGATTTCTGCCTATCTTTTTGATTATCTATATTCTCAATCAGAAGAAGCGGGCTGCAAAAGTATTAATTGGCGTTATTTTATGTGTTGCGATCGGTGACAACCTAAACCATAGGGTGTTCAAACAATTAGTTGAGCGTCCTAGGCCCGAACAAACTCTCGAACAAGTGACCATGCGAACGAAGTCCCACTCCGGACATTCGTTTCCTAGCAATCACGCCGTGAATATCTTTGCTGTTATGACCTTTTTATCGCAGGTTTCTCCACAATTTCGCGCTTTCTTTTACATCATAGCGGCACTTATTGCCTATAGCCGTGTCTACGTGGGGGTCCATTACCCTTTTGATGTTTTAGCCGGAGCACTCATCGGTTACACCATAGGCCGATTGCTTTTCTTGCTTTTTCGAAGGTGGATTGCCAAACCAAATTTCTTTCCAAACTTTAGTTTTCGAAAGATCAAATAATGAAGGTTTTATTAACGGGAGCCACTGGATTTCTCGGGTCTAATCTACTTAAAGAGTTAAATCATCAAGGCTTCGAAGTTCGCATCATGAACCGCAAAGGCAGTGATCTCAGTCTTATTGAAGATCAAAAATTTGAGTCCATTAATGGAGACATAACCGATAAGAGCTCAGTTGAAGAAGCCTGTAAAGGGTGTGAAGGAGTCTTTCATTTAGCCGGACTGATCGCCTATGATCCGAGACAAAGAGCCCTCATGGAAAGGGTCAATATCGGCGGAACTCAAAATGTCGTCGATGCTTGTCGCAATAATGGAATTCAGCGACTTCTTTATCTCAGCTCAGTCGTGGCGATCGGAGCGAGCTTCGATAAGAAACCACTCGACGAGAATAGCCCATACAATGTATCGCATCTCAACCTCGGCTATTTTGAAACCAAACATGCGGCTGAAAATATCGTTCGAGAGGCTGCTCTCAAAGGTGATTTTCACGCTTCTATGATCAACCCAACCACTATATATGGGCCCGGTGATGCGCTTAAGGGAAGTCGCAAGACCCAACTCAAAGTAGCAAAAGGTAACTTTAAATTTTATACGTCGGGCGGAGTCAATGTTGTTCACGTCGACGATGTTCTTCATTGTATTTTAAAAGCTTATGAAAAGGGAGAAAACGGAGAGCGCTATATTGTAGGAAGCGAGAACATTCTCATAAAAGAGCTCTTTGAAAGAATTGCAAATATTGCCAAAGTTGAGCCTCCTAAAACATTAATGCCCAATTTTTTGGTGCATGGAATTGGCCACTTGGGAGACTTCATGAACAAAATTGGGCTTAAAGGTCCAATAACTTCAGAGAATGCATGGACATCAACACTTTATCACTGGTTTGACTCATCAAAAGCACAAAAGGCATTTTCCTTTACTCCAAAACCTGCTAATGAAGCACTCGAAGAAAGTATTCGATGGAGTAAGGAGAACGGCCTATTAAATCCTTAAGGGGACTTCTTATAATTTTTAGTTCAGTTGTTTTGTGCACGATCCTGGCCGGCTTGACCTATGCAGGAGTCGTCTACTTCACTTTGCCTGAAATTGCCCCTCCAAAGAAATGCATAGCCGTAAAAGTCAGTGGCAAAAGCTATTGCCCTGGACAAGCTTCTATTGTGCGCGCCAAAGACCTCGCCTACGAGGTAAAATGGGCCTTTATTCTTGCCGAAGATGCCAGCTTCCTTTCGCACGAAGGACTCGATTGGTTTGAAATCAAAGAATCATTTAAGAAAAATATTAAAGAAGGAAAATATGCTCGCGGTGGCTCGACAATCACTCAGCAATTGGCAAAAAACATGTTCCTCTCGCGAGAAAAATCCTTACTGCGTAAGATCAAAGAGGTTGTTATTGCACAAAGGCTCGAGGAAACCTGGAGCAAGGAACAAATTTTTCAAGCCTATCTAAACGTTATCGAGTTTGGTGATAATATTTATGGAATTAAAGAGGCTGCCCACCACTACTTTCAAAAGTCCCCTCAGCAATTGAACGCTTTAGAGGGAATATTTTTAGCTTCCCTTCTGCCCAGCCCCGTTCGATTTCAAAAGTCCCTCGAAGAAAAAGAAATCCATAAGCGACAAAAAAACTTAATTGAGACAATAGCAAAGAGAATGAGACGTTTTAAAAAGCTGGATTCAGATTATGTGGATACAATTGTTGAAAACCTTGAATACAAAATATTCTTCCCAGAACACATTGCTCCAGAACCACTAGAAATTGACGATCTGGAACCAGAGAATTCTGATAAAAGTATTCAAGAGCCTTATTTTGTCGGAAAGAATAAAACCTTAAACAATTAAGCGCTTTTTTAATCGTGAAACTGCCCAGTTTGATAAGATAATAGCCAAAAACAAAAGCATTCCCACATTCAATAGAAGCATTGGATTGATCTGACCTTCTAAGAGAAATCGAGTCGCCATCACACTATGGGTCAGCGGTAACAAATATGCAAAACTCTGGGCCCAATCTGGCAAAGAATACAGCGGAAAATAGGTGCCGCTAAAAAGGGACATTGGAATAATAAAACCGCTTTGTGCGTAAATAAATGTATCCCAGTGCTTCACATAGGACGTTATTAACAAACCAAAAGCCGCAAAAACCCAGCAGTTGATGAAAAGAATAATTAAGGCCGGTAGAATCCAAACTGAATTCACCAAACCCAAAAGAGATGAGACGAGCAAAACGCCCAAAACCCCTAAGAACCCTTTACAACTGGCCCAGAGAATTTCAGCTAGACCAATTTCATCGGCTTGGACTGGCGTAAATAGAATTGTCTGAAAGGTTTTTTGATGTTGTAGCCTGGTAAAACAGGCATAGGTCGACTCGAAAAATGATACCAGCATACCCGCAGAACACAACAAAGCTGGGTAAAAGAATTCAATATAAGAGACACCGTCAATTTTACCGACGAACATCCCAACACCTTTTCCCACGGCAAATAAATAAAGACTCGGCTCGAGAATGACCCAAAAGAGTGTGATTAGAAAGGTGTACTTAAAGTACATGTAATTTCTTGTCCAGACTGTAAAGACGCCCGCTCCCCATTTAGGAAAACTTGTCATGTCCTTTATCAGCTCAAGCATTCAAACACACCCTAGTTACTTAGTTTATATCCAGCCAATTTTAGAAAAACATCTTCAAGGCTTGCCCGGCGAAGGGTAATCATTTCACTATCAATACCCTCCATTATCGATTTTGGATTATCGCCCTCTTTGATAAACAGACGAACCTTATTGTTGAGAACTTGATACTCATAAGTTTCACGGTACTTCGATAAGTAATAGTCGATTTCAGAAGGACGACAAACAAACTCTACGACTTCTTGTCCAACGTAGGTCTCAATCATCTCTCGCGGAGTACCGATTGCTAGAATTTCACCTTTATCCATAATGGCAACACGATCACAAAGCCTTTCGGCTTCTTCCATATAGTGTGTGGTTAAAATTAATGTTTTCCCCTTTAACTTTAATCCTTCTAGGTATTCCCAAACAAAGTGTCTAATCTGAGGGTCAAGTCCCGTGGTCGGTTCATCGAGCATAATTAGGGCCGGCTCATTAATAAGTCCACGAGCTAGGGTCAGTCTTCGTCTCTGCCCACCACTCATCTCGTAAACACCCTTGTCTTGCTCATCCTCAAGATTCATTAATCGCAATAATTCTTGGGCCCTTTTTTTAGCTTCCCTTCGAGCAATTCCAAAATAGCGCGCATATATGTAGAGGTTGTCGAAAGCTGAAAAGTCGGGATCGAGTCCGTCTTCTTGAGGAACAACACCCACCTGGTGTTGGATTCTCTGGGTTTGGTTCTTGGCATCGAGACCTAAGACAAAGAGATCACCCTCATTGGGCTGAGAAACACAGTTGAGCATTCGCATGGTGGTGGATTTACCGGCACCATTCGGACCAAGCAGACCAAAACACTCACCCTCTAGAACATGAAAGGAGAGGTCTTTAACCGCTAAAACATTTTCAAACTGCTTTTTAAGACCGCGTGCTTCGATCACTATACGAGTTGCCTGTGCCATCTGTTTATTTCATCAAGCATCAGGCAAATAATCAATATTAAGACAGTGACCGAGAATAGGCTCTATTTTTTAGGACGTTTGTGGGGGTCAAGAATTCGACATCGTAGTCGAATGTGATTCGGAGTAACTTCAATCAACTCTTCATCCTTAATCCACTCAAGGGCTTGTTCAACCGTCATTGGTCGAACAGGAGCGAGCTTGATCGCATCATCACTTCCCGAGGCCCGTACGTTAGTGAGCTTTTTCTCTCTAACCACATTCACAATAAGATCATTTTCTTTAGCATGCTCACCGATAATCATACCCTCATAGACCTCTGTCTGGGGAGTGATCAACATTTTCCCACGAGCTTCAAGGTTATTGAGGGCATAGGCTGTTGCCTTACCTTTTCGATCAGAAATTAGGGCTCCGGTGTTTCTTTGTTCAATATCCCCACGATAGGCCTCAAATCCTGCGAATTCGGTATTGAGAAGTCCCGCTCCACGAGTATCTGTTAAAAACTCAGAGCGATATCCAATTAAACCTCGTGCGGGAATTTTAAACTCTAAACGCATTCGGCCACCGACCGGATACATATTCTCAAGAATACCCTTTCGCATTCCGAGTTTCTCGGTAACCACACCTGTATGCTCTTCGGGAACATCAATAACGGCTAACTCAATAGGCTCAAGCTGACCTTCGGGTGAATCTTTAAAAATAACTTTTGGCTTACCAATGAGAAGTTCAAAACCTTCCCGCCTCATCTGCTCCACAAGAACAGATAATTGAAGTTCCCCTCGACCATAAAGCATCCAGGCCTCAGGACGTTCGGTTTCTTCTAGCTTAATGGCGACATTATGGCGCAATTCTTTTTCTAGACGCTCCAGAATTTTCCGAGAAGTTACATGATCTCCATCGAGACCGGCAAAGGGCCCATCATTAACAGCGAACATTACTCCAACCGTTGGCTCATCAACCTTTAGCCTTTTAAGTGGCTTTGGATTGTCATAGCTGGTAATTGTGTCACCTATCTGGCCGTTTTCTAAACCACCAATAATGGCGATATCACCGGCACCAACATGGTCAGCTTGAACTTGCTTCATTCCTTCAAACTTAAAGAGAGCAGCAACTTTACCGCGCTTTATGGATTCATCCTCTTTACAAAGACCAATCTCTTGACCAATTTTCAGTTCACCATTGAATACACGACCGATGCAAAGTCGACCTACGTAATCATTGTAATCAAGATTTGAAATTAAAACCTGCGTGGTTTCACCCTCGCCGACCTT
>JAUHWN010000178.1 GCA_030424665.1 Bdellovibrionia bacterium
AATATCCTGGAACTTCACAGTTGCAGTCACGTCAGCAATAATAGGATTCGAGTAAGGATCCCACTCAGCTACCTTCTCCCCTTTAGAGATACGGTCGCCCTCTTTGTACTTCATGACAGCACCGTAAACAGTTTTGAATCTCTCACGCTCGCGACCATTGTCGTCCACGATCAAGATATCCCCGTTACGATTCATGATGGTTGTTCCACCATCTTTATTTTCAACTTTTTGAATATTTTCAAATTTCAATGTTCCGTCAAATCGAGCGGTATGAACTGATTGCTCAACCGCACGAGACGCCGTACCACCCAAGTGGAAGGTTCTCATTGTAAGCTGAGTACCAGGCTCACCAATTGATTGGGCTGCTGTAATACCAACAGCTTCACCAATATTAACTCGGTTTCCGCGAGCGAGATCTCGACCATAACAGGCCATACATATTCCGCGCTTCGCTTTACAAGTAAGTGCCGAACGGATCATAACTTTTTCGACTTGGGATTCATCGATGCGCTCGATGTGGTCCTCAGTAATTTCCTCGTCAGCAGGTACGATGACTTCATCAGTAACTGGATCAACAATGTCTTCTAGAGGACAACGTCCAAGAATACGATCACCGAGAGATTGAATCACTTCACCGGCCTCAACGACAGGTCTAAATTCAATGGCATCAGTAGTACCGCAATTTCTTTCAGTTACGATCACATCTTGAGCTACATCAACAAGACGTCGAGTGAGGTAACCAGAGTTCGCCGTTTTAAGTGCAGTATCGGCAAGACCCTTACGAGCACCGTGAGTAGAAATAAAGTACTGAAGTACTGTTAGACCTTCACGGAAGTTCGCAGTAATTGGCGTTTCAATAATTTCACCAGAAGGTTTCGCCATCAAACCACGCATACCAGAGAGCTGTCGAAGCTGGGCCACAGAACCCCTCGCACCGGAGTCAGCCATGATGTAGAGAGAGTTGAATGAGTCGTCTTCAATCTCTTTTCCATCAACTACGAAAGTTTGCTTTTCGAGGCCACCAATCATGAGTTTCGAAATCTTGTCACCCGTTTGCGCCCAGATATCAACAACCTTATTGTAGCGCTCACCATCGGTGATCAAACCTTCATCGTATTGCTGCTGAATTTCAGAAACTTGATTTTCAGCATCGAGAAGCATCTGCTCTTTCTGCTCAGGAATAATCATATCTTCAAGACAGATGGAAATCCCTGCAACAGTCGAATATTTAAATCCGAGCTGCATGATCGTATCTGCCAAGATACAAGTGGCTTTACCACCAGCAAGACGGAAAGAGGCATCAACTAATTTCGCAAGTTGCTTCTTATCCATAACTTGGTTGGCGACTTCAAACGGAACTTCACGAGGCACTGCATCTGCTAAGAGCGCTCGCCCAACCGAAGTTTGCTGAACTTTATTATTAATGCGAACTTTACAAGCCGCTTGAATATCGATGACACCGGTGTCGTAAGCGTAAAGAACTTCTTGAATCGAACCAAAAGCTCGACCAGTTCCTTTAGCCCCTGGACGTACACGAGTCATGTAGTAAAGACCAAGTACGATATCCTGTGTAGGATTAATAATTGGCTTACCGTTAGCTGGTGAAAGAATGTTGTTCGTAGACATCATAAGGACACGAGCTTCTACCTGTGCTTCCACAGAAAGAGGAACGTGTACGGCCATTTGGTCACCATCAAAGTCAGCGTTAAAGGCTGTACAAACGAGTGGGTGAAGCTGAATGGCTTTTCCTTCGTGAAGTACAGGCTCGAAAGCCTGGATACCGAGTCGGTGAAGAGTCGGTGCACGGTTAAGCATCACAGGGTGCTCCTTAACCACATCTGCCAAGATATCCCAAACTTCAACTGTCTCTTGCTCAACCAAGCGTTTTGCTTGTTTGATTGTCGAACTGAAACCCTGCTCTTCAAGTTTGTTATAAATAAAAGGCTTGAAAAGCTCTAATGCCATTTTCTTAGGAAGACCACATTGGTGAAGCTTCAAAGTAGGACCAACAACGATCACAGAACGACCTGAGTAATCCACACGTTTACCGAGAAGGTTCTGACGGAATCGACCTTGTTTTCCTTTAAGCATATCACTTAAAGAACGAAGAGGCCTTTTGTTAGGACCAGTAAAAGTCTTACCTCGACGACCATTATCGAGAAGGGCGTCTACAGACTCCTGAAGCATGCGCTTTTCGTTTCGAATAATGATGTCTGGAGCATTAAGCTCTTGAAGTCTTTTGAGTCGGTTGTTTCGGTTAATGACTCGGCGATAGAGATCGTTCAAGTCAGAAGTCGCAAAACGTCCACCATCGAGTGGTACAAGAGGTCGAAGGTCTGGTGGAATTACCGGGCATGCTTCAAGCATCATCCACTCGGGCTTATTGATCGACTCTTTGAAGGCCTCAACAACCTTCAAACGCTTCGTCAGTTTCTTAATTTGTGCTTCCGATTTGGTTTCTTTGAGGTCCATTCGAAGCTTGCGAGAAAGGTACTCAGGGTCCACTTTTCTCAAAAGTTCACGAACAGCTTCTCCACCCATTCCCGCTTTGAAGTTCGGACCATACTCGTTAAGAGCATTTTGGTAGGCGTCTTCAGCAAGGACAGCTCCTTCTTCGAGATCTGTCTCCATTGGGTCAGTCACAACATAAGCTTCGCAGTAAAGAACCTTTTCAACATCTTTAAGAGATAGATCGAGAAGGTTACCAATTCGACTTGGAAGTGATCTTAAAAACCAAATATGGGCTACGGGACTTGCAAGTTCAATGTGTCCCATACGCTCACGACGGACTTTTGTTTGCGTGACTTCAACACCACACTTCTCACAAATCACACCGCGATATTTCATTCGCTTATACTTACCGCATAAGCACTCATAATCTTTTATCGGACCAAATATTTTGGCACAGAAGAGACCATCACGCTCGGGCTTAAACGTCCGGTAGTTGATGGTTTCTGGCTTTTTAACTTCTCCGTAGGACCAGCTGCGAATCATCTCAGGCGAGGCCAAAGAAATTCGTACTGCATCGAAGGATAGTGGATCTTTTGGTTTATCAAAAAAGTTTAATAAATCTTTCAAGGCGTATCTCCCTTATTGCCCACAATTAGTTCTGAACACTGTCATCTAAATCGTCTTCAACCATAGGAACATCATCGTCATCATCCGTGAGGATATCAGACTCAATCAGTTCGACATTTAAGGCGAGTGATTGAAGTTCCTTAACAAGAACGTTGAAAGATTCAGGTAAACCAGGTTCAAGGACATTTTCACCCTTCACGATGCTCTCATACATTCTAGTTCTTCCAGCGACGTCATCAGACTTAACTGTGAGGAACTCTTGAAGTGCATAGGCAGCACCATAGGCTTCGATGGCCCAAACTTCCATCTCTCCGAGTCTCTGACCACCGAACTGGGCTTTACCACCAAGGGGCTGTTGAGAAACGAGAGAGTAAGGTCCAATCGACCGAGCGTGAATTTTTTCTTCCACAAGGTGATGCAGCTTCAACATGTACATGATTCCGACAGTCACTGGGTTTTCAAATGGAATTCCCGTACGACCATCAAAGAGAATCATCTGACCGTCGCGAGGCACACCGGCTCGATCGAGAAGTTCTTTAATTTCGGTTTCTTTCGCACCATCGAAAACAGGAGTGGCAATGTGCACACCGTGCTTCATGGTTTCGATAAACTTTTTAACTGACTCACCGTCGGCATTATTGATTTTCTCAGTAATATCCTCGTCAGAAAAAGTGTGAATCAGACGCTTACGCGCATCTTCTTCTTGGAATTTCTTGATTTGATCTTCGAGCTGAACACCCAAGTTACGGGCAGCCCAGCCAAGATGAACCTCAAGAATCTGTCCGATATTCATACGAGAAGGTACGCCCAGAGGGTTAAGAACCATATCAACTGGCGTTCCATCTGCTAAATAAGGCATATCTTCTTGCGGAAGAATCTTAGAAACCACACCCTTGTTACCGTGACGACCGGCAAACTTATCACCGACTTGAAGTTTACGCTTAATCGCTACGTAAACCTTAACCATTTTGATAACGCCCGGAGGAAGTTCATCCCCTTTTCTCAAGCGATCCATTTTCTCGTCAAAAACGAGCTTAACGGCATCAAGTTGGTTACGAGCACGATCGTTAATTCGAGCAACCTGAAATTCAAGGTCTTGTTCAAGCGGGATATAGTTAAGAAGTTCGAACGGAATTGATTCGAGATCTTCTTCTGTAATTTCCGCATCTTTTTCGAGAAGCTTCTGAGTTCCATCTTCGTTAAGAAGGACCCCAGAAGTCTTCTTACCGATGAGAAGTTTCTTAAGCTCTTCAATAGCATTGTTTTTAATTACGTTTTGCTCAACCGAGAGATCTTTTTCGAGTTTCTTAGTTTTCTCTTCGATAATGATCTGCAAACGTTCGTCGCGATCAGCACCTTCTCGTGAGTAAACCTGAGCATCGATGACCGTTCCGGTAACACCCGATGGTACACGAAGCGAAGTATCACGAACATCGCCCGCCTTTTCACCGAAGATCGCTCTTAAAAGTTTTTCTTCTGGAGAAAGTTGAGTTTCACCTTTTGGCGTCACCTTACCCACAAGAATGTCACCAGGGCGAACTTCAGCACCGATGCGGATGATACCCGACGTATCGAGATCTTTAAGACCTTCCTCACCGACATTGGCAATATCGCGAGTGATTTCTTCTTTTCCAAGCTTCGTATCACGAGCGACACACTCAAATTCTTCGATGTGAATTGAAGTGTAAGTATCGTCTTTAATAAGACGCTCAGAAATAAGGATCGAATCCTCAAAGTTGTATCCCATCCACGGAGTAAACGCCACGAGGATGTTCTGACCGAGAGCCAATTCACCAAGTTCAGTTGATGGACCATCGGCAATAATATCACCACGTCCCACTCGATCGCCAACGCGAACGATTGGTTTTTGGTTAAAACAAGTATTTTGATTGGTTCGCTGATATTTAGTTAAATTATAGATATCAACGTTGGCACCGAGCTGGCCACCCTTAGCAATACGACGAACAACGATACGAGAAGCATCAACTTCTTCGACAACACCGTCGTTAAGGGCAACAACTGATGTACCAGAGTCTCGAGCGACGAGACGCTCAACACCTGTACCCACAAGAGGTGCTCTTGAACGAAGAAGAGGAACCGCTTGTCGTTGCATGTTTGATCCCATCAATGCACGGTTGGCATCATCGTGCTCTAGGAATGGAATCAATGAAGCTGCAATTGATACGAGCTGAGATGGAGAAACATCCATCAAAGAGACTTTTTCGTTATCAACAACTGGATAGTCACCGTCGATACGAACTGTCGACATCTCACCAAGCTTCAATCCATCGTTATTTTCACGAGTGGCCGGAGCAATGTGGTGTCCACGCTCTTCAAGAGCTGATAGGTACTTCACCTCATCAGCAATTTTACCGCTATCTATAGAGCGGTATGGAGTTTCAATAAATCCATAATTATTGATTCGCGCGTAGGTAGCAAGTGATGCAATCAAACCAATGTTTGGTCCTTCCGGCGTTTCAATTGGACAAATACGACCATAGTGAGTTGGGTGGACGTCACGAACCTCAAAGCCCGCACGATCACGCGTCAAACCACCCGGCCCAAGCGCCGAAAGTCTTCTTTTATGGGTAATTTCAGATAGTGGATTTGTTTGATCCATAAACTGTGAGAGCTGAGACGAACCAAAGAATTCTTTAACAACTGCATTCACAGGTTTAGCGTTTACGAGATCGTGAGGCATCATCGTCTCAACATCTTGTAAACTCATTCTTTCGCGAATGGCTCTTTCCATACGGACAAGACCAATTCGGTATTGGTTCTCTAGTAGCTCACCCACAGAGCGAACACGACGGTTACCCAAGTGATCGATATCATCAACTTGGCCGCGACCATTTTTGAGATCAATCAAAGTCTTTACTACTTCGAGAATATCTCGTTTTGTCAAAGTTCTGTGGTCAACCGGAGTTTCTTCGAAAGGAATGTCAAATCTGTGATTAATCTTGAGACGACCAACTTCTGATAAATCGTAAGTCTCTGGATCAAAGAAAAGACGCGTGAAGAAGTTTCCAGCGGCTTCAGGGGTTGGTGGCTCACCAGGGCGTAATCTCTTGTAAATTTCAAGTAGACCATCCTCAGAGGTTTCAACCTTATCCACTAATAATGTATTTCGAAGGAAAGGACCAACGGCCATTCCATCGAAGAAAATCATATCGAACTCGTTGATCCCCGCTTCGGCAGCCTTGGCGAGAATATCTTGAGTCATTTCTGTATTGGCATCAGCGATAATTTCACCGGTACTCTCATCGATCAAAGGCTTCGCAATAACCTTGCCTTCAATGTCTTCAGGAGAAACAGTGATTGTTTCGATGCCAAGATCTTTTACTTTTTTGACGGCGGCACGCGTGATGCGGCGACCTGACCTTACAATGGCCTCTCCAGATTTGGGATCAAGGATATCAACCATCGCTCTTTGACCTGCAAGCTTGTCGATATCAATTTTTCTCTGGAGTGATCCATCCTTAAGGCGAACAACTCGATCGAGTTCATAGAAGTACTCGAGAATTTCTTCGGTATTGTAACCGAGCGCCTTGAGGAGAATTGTAACAGGGAATTTTCTTCTTCGGTCGATTCTTACATAAAGAAGATCTTTTTGATCGAATTCAAAGTCGAGCCAAGATCCACGGTAAGGAATCACTCGAGCCGAGTAAATTAACTTACCACTCGTCGTTCCTTTTCCACCATCATGATCAAAGAACACACCTGGAGATCTGTGTAACTGAGAAACAACCACTCGCTCAGTACCGTTTACGATGAATGAACCGTTAGCTGTCATCAATGGAATTTCACCCAAATAGACTTCTTGCTCTTTCACGTCGCGAATACTGCGCGCTTCTGTTTCTTCATCGACATCAAAAACAATCAATCGCAGAGTCACCTTAATCGGAGCGGCGAAAGTCATTCCGCGCTGACGGCACTCATCGACGTCGTACTTAGGTGGTTCGAGCGTATAGCTAACGAACTCTAAGCTTGATGTGTTGTTGAAATCAGAAATTGGAAAAACTGATTTGAATACGCCATTTAATCCATCTTCACCTCGACGATCGGGATCGACGAGTTTTTGCAAGAAGCTTTCATAAGAACTCTTCTGCAATTCAATTAAATTAGGAATTTCAATAGCGACTTTATTTTGACCGAAACTTTTTCGAATGCGGAGATTCGAGGCTGTGACTGGTGCAGGTCCCATTCACTCTCCCTTACCCTTTTAGGTATCTGTGTATAAACAAATTTGTTTTAAACCCTAATCCTCAATAGAAACCCACTAACAACCTTTTCAATTTCAACCGGTATAGAAATTGAAAATAAAGCAAGATTCCTACCATACAAGAATTGCGGGACCTTCTATACTAGGGTCCCGCAACTAAATAATCAAGCTACTAAA
>JAUHWN010000179.1 GCA_030424665.1 Bdellovibrionia bacterium
GCCCTGATTCCCTCAGCTCATAAGGATGAAGTCTCTATCCAAATAAAAAATCCAACTCTAAAAAAGTCACCCAAACACACTCGCGAAAACTCTCACGAAAACCCCCAAGTACAGGCCCAGACAAAATTCAGTGATCTCATTGCTCAGGAATTAGATATTTATGGTGAAGATTCGAGTCATTGTCCAAAAATTGAAAAATCCCATCGCCAAAGAATTGAAAGCCTACGCACCTATTTCTGCCACCTAAACATTCTAAGCCTCGATACTTTTGAAACCCTGTTTGCCGAGAAGGTTTTTAAAAACAGAAGTAAAATAGACAAGGACTTTTACAACCACAAATCGAGTTTTGCCGAGTATAACCCCGAGTTTCTTAATTCGGTGAAACGATTTATTAGTAATATCAAACAAGAGTCGACTCTCCACCAGCTCATAGGTCGATTTTACGAAAAACATATTTTTAATTGGGTCCACCTCAATCTTTTAGTTGTTCAACTCATCAAAGACAACCCCTCTTGGATTCGCGAAGAAATGCAGTTTTATCAGCTTCTCGCGAATAATGAGCAAGACATTCGAGCCCGCATGATATTCTATCGCGACTTTCTCGACCCACAATATTTCAGCGAGAAGAAAGTACCTAACCCCAGCTTTAAAGCGCAAAACCTCTACGACAAAGCCGTTCTCTCGGAAGTTGTGGCTTTCTGGGTAAGAAGACACATCAAAGAACAGGACACTCTTTTTGAATCTTTACTCAAAGAATTTGTGGATAAATTTGCTCCAGAGGCGCCAACAAGGCTTGCCAAATGGAAAAAGTCCGAAGTACAGCGCTTTGATCATCACCGCTTTTTGCGCCGTGAAACCTTTAAACGTCAAATGAAAAAGGCCCGCTTACCGGCGAGCCAACTCGATCTTGAAACTTTCGAAAATCTTCCGATTGGCGAGGACGAACAACTTTAATGAAACAGATTTTTGAGTTTTTAAAGTCCCCGCAAAATATTATAAAGCACAGCCCCATCAAAGCCCCAAAAGTAAAAGCAAATGTGAGTGGAACTCTCGCTCTTATTGGCTACTTCATCTTTTTTATTGTTGTCATCAACTGGGTCACAAATACTTGGCCCATTTGGGAGTTTGTAGATCTACCAGCTCAGTATAAAGCGCGAGACAAAGCCAAGGCCATCGAAACTGTGCTCGAAAAAATGCACAGAGAATTGGGAATTCACTCAGAGGTTTTCTACGCAAAGGTCTTGGGCGAAGAAGGGCTCGAGGTTTATCTCGAAAAGAGTTTTGGCAATAAACCCTCCGAAGTTTATCAAATAGCCAGTATCTCGAAAGCACTCACTGGTCTCAGCTTTCTGGGGCTCCAAGAAGAGGGCTACCTTTCGCTAGAAGATCCGGCCTGTAAATACATTGAGAGCTTTTGTAAATTAAGCTTAGAGCAAGTTCGAATTATAGATCTTCTAAGACATCGAAGTGGACTGGCTGTCATCCCCTTGAGTCCCCTTAAGTTCATCCGATTTATCAGCTCAACTTTGGCACCTTGGGAACTAGAAGAACTTTACAAGACCATACCGAACTCATTAAGTGTGAGTCCCGATAAAAAATTTCAGTACAACAACTCCAACTATATCGTTCTCTCTATGATCCTTGCCGCTCTAGAAATTGATGAAGACAGCTCGGCCCTGAATAGAAAACCCAAAAAAAGCAAAGAACTCACAAGTGAAAAGTACCAACAGAATTTTTACAAAGCCCTAGAAATCAGTGGACTCAATATTCACCAAGACTCATTGAAAAGTTCATCTACAATTGATAATCCCTTTCCACTCCTTAATGAGTCGCGGATCCCGGGCTATTCATCGATTATCATCTTTAACAAGGTTTTTCGGCTGCCCGTCCGCTATTTGGCCATGGATGGCAATAAGAGCTACGGAGCTGGCGGCTTGGTCACAAGCGTAAAAGATCTCTTTTATAGCTTTAAAGATGTATTGATTAAAAAGCCCCAGTACCTTTCTTTGATCGAAAAAAATCTTAAAGATGAATACAGTCTCGGTTTTGTCGTTAGTGAATTGAGCGATGATCGATACCTTCTGTGGCACAACGGCCAAAGTCCTGGTTATCGCAGCCTGGTGACCATCGATCATAAAAATGGAGAAATCTTCGTCTGGCTCGCCAACTCTTGGGTGGACCAAGAACAGCAAGCAACCCTGGCCAAAAGTCTCCGCTTAATCCTCTCAGAAAAACCCTACCCCTTCCCCAAAGAGTAGAAGCTTCCTTTTGGTAGCGCAGTTGCGTTAGCCGGAGTCAGCGACGCGAGCGCACTACCAAAAGGAAGCTTCTACCTTTGTCGTGATTCGGGGTCAAAGCCTCGAAAGCACTTGGGATTTTTCCGATAAGGAGCTGTGAAAAAGTGGCTTGAAGACTTTGCAACATCCATAGCAAGACCTCCCGAAGAGTCTCGACTTCTCGGTGACCCGGTCAGCACGCGCACCAAGATGGCGATCTTTGCCGTTTTGTTCTTGGTGCTTCTTGGAATTTTCATACCGGCCACCTACATGCAGTTTTCGCAGTTTAGTGAATTCAAAATTTTTGCGCCATTGGAACGCAGTGATTGGAAGGTAGCCTATCTTCATGTGAACAACTATGAAGAGGTATGCAATCCTCTCAATGAAATCACGCCCAAGTGTCCGGCCCATCCCGATCACCCCTACCCCAAAGAAACAAAGTTTACCCGAGCCGACACCGAACACATGAAACGAACCGCAACCCGACGGGATCAGGTCATTTGGTACTTTGCCGAAGTCGGGCCTGACCAGGTAAAAGTACTTATCGAAAACGAGGCTTACTATTTGGCCATGGGCCGCATCATAGGCGACTACGATTTCTGGATAAATGGGACCCTGTATTTGAGAGTAAACTTAAAGGGATATGATGAGAATGTCGTAATACCAATCAATTCAGCAACATATAAGCAGAAAAAATTATTTATTGCTATAAGACTACGACATAGTTCAGGGCTCGTTTATCCAGATATGTTTAGGTATCTCGATCCAAATGGATTTATGACAAAAAAAGATTCATCAACTTTCGAGCTTTTTGATCTCTTTAGCTCAAAAATTTCCACTTGGATTTTATTTGCTATACAGCTAACGCTATCTCTACTCTTCTTCTTCTTCTGGTCTTCCGCAAAAAAGAAACCCGAATATGCGGCCATGTCATTTCTATTAATGTGCTATAGCTTAAATCAGATTCGGGTCATTCATCATATTCAGAATTGGTTCGATGGACGAACTTACCACTTATTCACTCTTATGTTCCTATATGTGATTTCATTGTCCATCATGTACGTAGGACTCAGTTTTGCTAGAATAAGGCGTTCAATTATAGTTTCTAGCATTCAGACAGTCGGATTCGTAGCTTTTTGCTCATTTTGCACGGCAATATTCATAAGCATAGAAGGAATTCTAAAACTTCAATTAATAACCTTCAATTACGTTATTCCATCAGCATATCTCTTGTGTAGTATTGTGACATTCAGTCAATCTATTGTATTACTAAAGATCGACAAATTAAAATTCACAAATCGAATAAAACGGCTAAATATATTCTCAATGATCTCTTTAGGCATAACTGTCAATTTTATTGCCTACCTTTCAGTCCCAGGATTTAGTTATTTTGAACGTTATATATTTTTAGCCTTAGTATTAGTCTTGGGTTACGTAATTCTCTCTGAATACAGAGACCAGGAGCTGATTATCGAAAAATCACCTCTCACAGAATACCACAAACACCCCCATATCGGCCGCATCGTGAGCGGAGTTCTCTTTGGTCTCGACCTTAAAAAGGCCGAAAAACTCTACCTCAAAAGGGCCGAAGAGGGCTCTGAACAAACTCTGGTATCCGAATGGCGCGTGGCCATGATTCAAAGCCTTAAATCGAAAGGTGCACTCTACCTCCAAAGTAAGGGCGATGAAATCTTTGCCTTCATTGACGAAGCTAAATACAAAGAGCCTATACAAATGGCCGCCCAAATCATGATTGATCTAAAAAGGGAATCTGCAGAATTTAGAAAGAGAAAAATGGCATCTGGTGAATTGAAAGAATCAGATATTCAATTTAATTTTAGAGGTGCTTTAGTTCGCGGTAGCTTGCGACCAGTATTTGATACGGTCGATGGTAAAGAATACCCCGAGTGGGAAGAGGCCGGTGAAACCATGCCCTTTGTCGATTGCGGACGACTAATGGCCCTTGAAAAGGAATTACCCGAAGGCTCTGATCGCACCCTGGTCATTCTCGAAAAGGACCTTGCCGAAAACCTTGATACAGACAAACTCGCCAATGCTTCACTCACCTATTTGGACGAGGGGTATCAGGCAAAAAGCCACGGTAAAAGCTACCAAATAGCAAAACTTCTGATTGATGAAGACACCTTCACCAACCAGAGTTCAACAATTAGGGCCAGCTAATTAGCAAGATGTAGCGCATCCGTAACATGCACACTGAGGCGCTTGAACAGCTTCTGCAGAAGCTTCGTCAGCTGCTAAAGTAAAACCGATTGCCATTAAACCTAAAGCTGCGATTACTAATAGTTTTTTCATGTTGAACTCCTTTAGTTCTTTGATTCTTTAAAGTCTTAATCAACTTTTAAAAATCATGTTGTTTATACCTACCTACTAGAGCAAGGCAGGTACCAGAACTTGGAGTCTTTGCAATTTTCTAAATACCAGTTTTAAAAAATGCCCAAGAGTGTCAGTCGTCACTCGATGGACTCGTTCAACAGAAATAACGAACAGCTCGCTTTCAAAATTTAACTGCTAAAAAACAGAAAAGCGCACACCTGTATTCATTTCAAAGAGTTCAACCGGCAAAATAGAAAATCGCCTTTCATAAACTACATCAAAATAAAAAAACTGATGAACTTTTAGGGACTTGATTAGACTTTTAAAAAACTGTGAGAACCCCGGTTTTTTTCTGTAACAGAGAAAATTATTAGAAGACGAAATGGGGCGGTGATTTTTTGGTCCGGCGGCAAATTGTCGTAAAACTCGACAATCACGAAAGTGCCACCCAGGAAATACACTACTAAAGGGCCTTCCAGAGCAGTGATAAATTTGAAAAATTCAGTGTAGATTGTGAATATCGAGAGTTTATCCAGCTCCCAGAGAAACTCATCGATACTGATAAAGGTTTACCGACTGGTTACCACTGATAAGAATATCCTCAAAGCGATCCATGATTCCAGAAAATCTAGAAATCTCCACTTCGATCCGATCAACTGCAGCTCTCGCCTCAGGCGAAAGAGGCGAAAAATCCTCTTTGACGGCTTCTAGCTTTCTGAGCAAATTCGTCTTTCTTTCGAGGAGCTTTCGGTGCATCTCTACAGAAGTATTTAGGTACAATCGACTCACCTCTTCACCATGTCTTTTAATCAAATCACGACCGAACTCGTAGGATACGACCTGACCTTCACTTCGATCTCTATTTAAAATCCCTTGATAATTCCCATCGAGGGATTGAAAGAGAAAGTCGACCATAAACTGAAAAGACTCCTGACTGGCCGACCGTAAACTTTCGGCTTCAACTCTGAGTAATCCCAAATACTCTTCCGCCTCCGTCTTAGCTGATAGGTCGGGGGGAGGCAATAGAGCCTGGTCAAACATGCTATAAAATTGATTCGAACCGAGAACAAAAAAGTTACGGCTGAGATCAAGACTGAGCATCTCCTTAATTTCTGACTCAATCCTTCGTCGATCTCCACTTAATAGACGGTTCATCTGACGCTCACGCCGCCTTTGCTCAAGCCGGGCCCTAAAGCGAATCATCTTACTTCGAAAGACTAAGGCATTTTTCTTGAACTTATACTTTAAACTCCCAGCGATTTGTCGCCAGGTCGGAATCACATATGAGGCTAGAACAGCACCAAAGTAACCGAAAGCCATTTCGGCTCCGGCGGCGTTTCCCGTAAAAGCCATATAGGCACCAGTCCCACCTGTCAGTCCGGTCAATACAGGCAAGTAAACAAAGACTAAAATACGTGCAATGGGACTCTTGTTTCTCCGCATATTCAAAGGCCCAAGGGCATCAGCCGCTTGGACACTCAGGCCATTCGCTTGGGAATCCATGGCCACAAGGTAGTCCTCCAGAAGAAGCTTCTCGTTTATAAAAGCAAGTAAGACTGGAAAATTGAAGGCGATAAGCTCTTTGAAAAAACTCTCGAGAAGTGGAAGCTCTTTTAAAGAAATTAACTCGTGCCTCAGAGCCGAAAACTTCTCATAATCGACCCCGAGACGCTCCGAAGAACGCTCTAATGCTTCGGGACTTGGAAAGTGATCTGCCACCAAAAAAAGTTCTTCTAGCTTTTGATAAATCAAATCGGCCAATAATGTTCTCAGCTCTCGGTCCGTACTGAGTCTTTCCGTAAGTGCCCTCTGGCCGCTGGGAGTTTCAAGCATCTCTATCAGTTCTGGCACACGACTTCCCACTGAATCACGGAACCAGTTTATAACTTCAGAGTTGTACAAAACCTCCTGTGACAGAGTCATCAACTCAAAGAAGTTTGTAGCTCTTAGTTCCCTTCCAGGAGCAAAACTCACCGCAGGTAGGTTCATTTGTTGACCAAGTAATAGGCGGTCTTCGCATTTTGAGCGCCCATGGGAGATTAAGGGAGTCGAAAGAACAAAAACCAATGTAAAAAGTGAAAGAATCACTCTCGGTAATTTCACATTTTTAATGATTTTGAACTCCATGGGATTCGGTTCCTCTTCTTACAAAAGTTACCGACTTCATAAGCGAATACTATGCCCGTATTCAATTTTAAGAGAAATTTCGGTGATTGAGAGGCTCTCAAATCACCGCAGAAAAGCCCACATAAGAGGCCCTTGACTGGCTTTAGGGAGTCGGTCCTGTAGTGGTTATTTTTTTATCAATCTTTCCATTTTGAAGATACAACTAGCAATTCGAAATAAATCTGCTTTGGTCGATATATTGAATCGAATAGAGAGACATCTCAATTGGAATATTTTAGCTCAGCTCCAATCTAGTGCCTGAGTTTAGCAAATATTTAAGAAACAAATTCATTTAAACGGAGTCATATTCAAAGCACTCGGCACGTAAAATGTATTAAGAGAAAAACAGGTCATTTAAAGGGATAGGATTTTGAAGGTATCGACGAAATTTTTTATTTATTCCATTCTATTGGTTTCTATAGGAATTCATTCCGCCAATTCCCTCGCGACACCCTCTTCCTGCGAAATTCATTTCGGTGAGCAACAGCTCGTTAACTTCCTCCCTCCTGATAGAGCATCAACCCATGAGCTGAGCTCCGCCCAGTTTTGGAAATATTTTGTAGAGTCCCCTCCACAAGATCCAGCGTCATACTTAAATGCAATCATCGAGAGCCGAGGCGGTGGGTTTATAACTGAACACTTGACCAATACCGGAAGAATTATAAAAGGTAAGCAGGTCGAACATTTTCCCGTAGCTCCA
>JAUHWN010000180.1 GCA_030424665.1 Bdellovibrionia bacterium
TCGTTCTTACCAACTATACCCCACTTTCTGGCGTCATAGGTCTCGCCAATTTCGAGCAGGTCAAAATCAAAAACATTCTTGTACCAAAGGGCACTCTCTTTGAAGTCATTTACCGTTAAATTAATATGGTCTAGTTTCAAATTCATTATTACCTCCTAGATTTAAAGCTATCTGGAGATAGACATCATAGTAACTAAAATGTTATTATAATAACCTATGGCTACTGATTCAGACATATTCAGCAAAAATTTGGCAGCAAACTTAATTGCACTTCGAAAAACCAAGGGACTGAGTCAATTGGCTCTTGCAAAATTAGCGGGAACGACTCGAGCTACTATTACCTTAATTGAGTCAGGTGCGGCTAACCCCAACCTATCGACCCTCACTAAACTTTGCGGTGCCCTTAACATGAGTCTCGATGAACTCATCAGCTCTCCGAGAGCGGAGTGCCAGCATATCAAATCAACAGAAATCCCTTTAGACAGACGGTCAAGAAAGGGGGTTACCCTTAGAAAAATACTTCCTGATAAAACTCCGGCCTCAGAAATTGATGAACTTCTTCTCGAAAGCGGAGCAAGTTTAATCGGCGCACCCCATGTTGAAGGGACCAAAGAGTATTTCACCTGCCTCGATGGTGAAATAACAGTGACTTTACTAGGCGAAAGTTACCGAATTAAAAAAGGAGACGTCCTGAGCTTTCCTGGCAACACCAAGCACTCCTACAAAAACCTCGGTACGAAGAAGGCCCGGGGAATTAGCGTCGTCTTCTTTAATCCCCTGCGCTAGGTCCAATTATTATTCGTCAAGAGCAAAGGAAATTCGCGCTAATCCTGGCCGCTCCCAATTAACCTTAAAAACCTGAGGAACCGCCGAAAAGTCGACTTGGTGCTCTTCTTTTTCTACGGTCTCGACACTGATCTGGAATACGTCTTGATCTGCGTACTCATCTGGAACGCCAAACATTTTGCGCATCATTGGGTTTGCTTCTTTCTTCAAAGTACTCAGTCGAAACATTTCAACCTTGATACCTTGAATTTTAAATGCCTCAAAGATATCCTTGCCCACCTTTTGTTGTGAATTCAACTGGCGATTTTGGGTCAATTCATCCAATCCTAAGGCCAGACGAACGATATTATAGGGTTCAAGATTTTTAGGTAAAAACACCTGAGTTTCCATCTCTTTAAGACGGGGGATCAGGGACTCCTTTACCCCTTCACGAATATCAAAATCTTTTTGCTCGTCTTCGGCCCGTTCTGCCAGATAATCAACTAGGTCATCACATCCAACAAGGCACTCGCCATCCCAAAAGACATTGCTAACATCTTCGAGGTCTGCAACATGCATATCCTCATCCTCATCGAATTTTACTTTTGCCATCCAAGGCTCTTTCATTCTTTCAGAAAATTGCTTGGCCTTCTCTACCGATTGCCAAGGAGCACTCCACATCCCCATAACTACCTCCTAGTTGTAGCTCTACATCAATACTTCACTGATTCCATAAGATATCCGAGAACATCCTGACGGACACTACTCGAATTGGATGTCAGTAAAGATGGCCGAACACCTTTTTTAAAGCTAATTTCTCCGTTTTTATATTCGATATATTCATCTGAAATATCTTTATCTTCGCGATCCAGAAGTATCAGTCTCTTTTCGGAATAGTAATTTCCAAAAACATGTCCGGCCTTCACAGATTTGAAATTCAAGTCTTCAATATCAGGGATAAACGAAAAATCCACATGGGAAAGACTATCAAATGCAAACTCTGCATCCTTAGGCACAAACAATCGACCATAACTATTATATACCTTGGGGCGCTCTTGAATCTTCAACTCACTGTGGTCTTTATCGTGTAGAGCATTTAAAAATGTAAAAACTTCGTCGATCGAATCTCTTCGGCTCGAGAGCCCACATTCGATGGTCATCGCTAAGTAATCCTCTGATAGGCGAACCGAAAGAGCTTCTTTAGGTTGTACAAAGTAAATAATATTTTCGCTAAACACTTTGGCCAAAGCTAAATACTCTTCACTCAAATTGTGAATGACCGAGTAGGGAGGATTTTTACCGGTTGTATTGTGAATATCAACACAAGCAAAAACTTTTCTTTGCGCCAAGCCCTGCAATAGGGAGTTCACAAGCTCTAGAGATTCCTCTCTCCATATCCGGTTGAAATCTTTCTGCTTCGGCAAATGTCTAACGTCAGCCCTTGCGGCCTGTGGGTTGCCAATCAAGACCAAAAGGTTGCGTTTGGGCTTTTTGTTTTCAAACTGTTTTAGAAACCTTTGCAGACTGTAAAATCCAGTTGTTTCATTTCCGTGAAGAAGAGTTGATATAAAAAGGCACTCATCCGACTCACCATCGATTTCAAAAAGCGTTGGATTTGAAAACGACTGATAAAAATCCATGGGTGTATGACTCAAAAAGGATGAGTCCAGCCCTTTTCTCCAATCAAGCTTTAGACCTTCCATTTATAAACGGGCTCCAAGGAAACTTGATTTTCTAGATAGGCCTTCGTCATCTCCTGGAAGTCAGCACCGTGAGTATCGATAAAAGACTTCTGCCATGCGGCTCCTGTCCACCCCGATTTCGTTCGGTTGCGGACAACATCTTCAATGTAGTAAGAAATCGAATCTTTGCTAATGCCGAGGGCGCTCAAAGCTTCCTTTGCTTGGCCTATTAATGTATCGAAAATGAGTTTTTGCACATTCGCCGTTTCTGGACTAGCGGGCCATAACACATCAGCTTTCATTCCTAGTCTAGCACACTGGTAGAAGTTATCTTTGATCGGGGCAAAGTTCATTGTTTTTTGCCATCCGAGATTCATCTTACCGTAGTAATAGAGTAGCCCCACGTAAATGGCCATATTCGCCACCATATCGGTTAAGCTCGGACCTGCAGGCATGGACCTGTGTTCGAGTCGCAAATGAGGATTACTTCCCGTTCCTATAATCGGTCGATTCCATCGCCAGATCTGTCCATTTAGAAATTTTAAATGACGTAGACTCTCGGGCTGATCTTCGAAAAGTACCGGCATAATGACCGGATACTCTTCGATATTTTCTTCAAAAAGTTCCAACCAAGATTCTTTTATATAGTCGCTACCAAAACTAACCGGTTCTGAGTGAACCTCACTATTGGCATCTTTAAAGGCAATGGTCTGCTCAAAAACCGGAATACGAGTCTCATCCCAGAGTTTTTTGCCAAATAAAAAAGGTGAATTTGCGGTCAACGCTAAAAGTGGTGCTGCGATTAATTGGGCAGCATTAAACATGGCTACTGACGACTCTTGATCAATTTGTGTGTGAATTTGCAGAGACGTTGCAGCCGACTCAAGCATGATGTCTTTTCGTAAGAGATCTACGTCATCAAAACGATCGATATGGATAGGAATAGGCTGGTTTTTTCGCAACGCCATGATCTCACGTGCGAGTTCGTAGTAACGATTCTTTTCGGATATATTTTCGATACAGAGCATCTCATCGCGCACAGTCGGCAAAATTCCAATCCAAATCGGTTTGAGATTGAGCTGGCTCGCACAGGCTCTCATTTCACGATCTTTGCGTTTAAACTCTTCTTCGATTTTATAAAAACAATCGGAGCTTAAATCAAAAACTCCACCATTCAATTCAAAATTAAATTTAGCTAACTCAGTGACCACTTCAGGATCGTCGAGTTTAGTCAAAAACTCTTCGTTTTTTGGAGCCGGTAAGAAATTCTCATCCACGAGCCAAGCTTCGGACTCATAACCAAATCGACAATGGTCTTTTTCGAATTGAGAGCCTTTAAACCAGCTCTTGAGAAGTTCACATTCCTCTTTGACTCGACTCACAAATTCTGACTTTTGCCGACTGCTAAATTTCTGTAATTGAAAATCTTCGCCCACAAAGAATTTTTATTATCTCCGCGTATCAGTGTCTACTTAAAGCTGATCCAGTTTTGGCCGGGAGCGAAAAAGTGCATAGATAGCTCATTTTTGGCGCAAAAAGTCTCAAATCATAGCCAATTTCCCTTTGATATTGTTATTATTTGGGAACTGGAGGCTTAAATGAGTCAAACATTTCAACTCATTGTAGAAAACAGTCACGAGCAAATGGGCTTGGATTATGCTGTTCTCGATAATTCTACGGCTCAAGCCTGGTTTGAATGCCTCAAGCAAGCTGCTCGTCAAAGTGAAATTTTTGAAGCCGATCGTTGGTACAATATCGACTCCTCCCGCTATAGCAGCATTAATGACCTTGCCCATGAACTGATTGAAGTGATCGGAAGGCTCAATCAACTTGAGCCAGGCCTAATCAATTACCAATTTGATTTTGAAAATATCCAAAAAAGTGTGAACGATCTCCATATTCATTTTGCCGATAGCCACCTAGTTAAAAACCGAATCAATGATAAGACTCTCATGGATTGGCACAAATTTAACGATCTACTTCATGCCTTTGAGAGCATCGAGCGATCCGAGAAGGTTGAAAGAGAAGTCGGACAAAAAAATGCTTCGATCATATTAACTTTTAAGAATAACTTTAAAAAGAAACTTCAAGATTCTGACTACAAGCAATTCACCATCGCAAAAAGTTTTGGCATGGTGTACATTAACTACTGTCAGGTAGGACGTCACCTATTTGAACTCTTCAATGCCCAGGATGATATCGCCGAGGACGAACATATTCTTCCACTCCAATACATGAGTGCTGATAGCTACTTTTGGTTCGGTCCCAGTACGGGAAAACAGGGTTTCGAAAATAAGATGAAGGCCATTGAGTCTTGGTTTACCAGAAATCAAGAGCGCTTTGCCAAACTCGGCTTGAATTGGGGGGACCCTCATTTAGGAATTGGGTGGATTCCCGTTGCAGAACTCAAGGAACTACCTAAGAGTAAAGAATCTCAAATCGAGTTCGTCAAAAACCTCTCTCCCTACAAATGGGTCAAAGAAGTTCTCTGCTAAACTTCTTTAATGAATTCACTACTAGGAAAGCGAAACTGGGGGCCGTAAACCCCGTCCTCTGCCCGGTAGCCAGCACTAATTCCCATAACGATTTCGGCATCTTTAGGTAACTGTAAAATCTTTTTGAGTCTCCTTGAATCCATACCCTCCATAGGACAGCTATCGCAGCCAAAGGCCCTGAGACTCAACATTAAATTCTGGCAGGCCAACGCCGTTGATTTCACTGCCCAAATGCGGAGCTGGGCCCGATCCGTAACTTCGCGAGGAGTTGGGGTTTTGAGTCCTCTAAAAAAGAGTATGACTTTTTTGGTGTACCCCCAAAGACCAAGAAAACCAAGACTGTATACCAGAGGAACAATTTTAGTATAATAAGGTAATGCCGAATCCGCCCCGTGCTCTTTCAACACCTTGACCATTCTTTGGGAGTGAACTTTCCAAGTGTTGGTTCTCGCAACAGCAACAACGACCTCTGCTGCCGTCGTCACTGCCGGTTGCGATAAAAAAGCTCTTTCAATGTTCTTTCGCATCTCGGGGGTGCGGACCCAATAAAACTCCCAAGGTTGCAAATTCGAAGAATTCGGAGCTAACAAAGTCAGTTCCAAACATTCTTTCATGACTTCTTCTGGTACCTTTTTGTCGAGGTATTTTCACACTGATCGTCTCGACTTGAGGACCTTAACGAACTCCTCAGTTTTTATATTAAGGGCTGGTTCCCTGTGGTTATTGGCTCCAAAAACATCATTAAAATCACTCATAGACACTTCCTTATGCCTGATTTTTAACAAAACAAAAAAAGCAGGGCAAGACCCTGCTTTTTCAATATAAAGATATAATGTCAAGTTACTCAGAAACGGAGCTAATTTCTCTCTCTGGCGGCTGCTTTTGCTTATCGATTGCAGCAATTAGGTCCTGAGAAGCCTTTTGACCACAATTAGCGATGTCCGATTGCCCTTTTTCAGAAACAATATATTCGCCTATCAGCTTTTTGACTTTTTGCTCGTAAGCGCTAGCACCAGAGTACTTATTGTACTTTGTCGGAATCACTCGAGCTTGCTGCACCTTTGATTTCATACACTGACAATAACTATCGGCAAGGAAGGCACTGTTTTTTTCGACAACTTCTTCGCTTTTAGCCCCAGCATTACTGATAACAAGGGCAAACTGTTTTTGTGCCTCCGTAGAACACGCATTGATATATTCTTGCGTGAATTCAGCTGGCCACTTTTCGTTTTTAGACTGCTCAATTTCAATTTCTGCAACCGCGTATGTAAATACAAAGCGAATAGCCACAAGTGCAACAATCGTAATAATTAACTTCTTCATTGTTCCCCTCTTAAATGATGATATGTATATTCCCTGGTACCATGGGGAGAGATGCTTCGAATTGAAATGACTGATTTAATAAGATGCGCCTAACTATTCCCCTACTCTCAGTAAAGCAAGGACCATTCCGTATAAGGCTTCATTTGTTCAAATTAGGAGTCTAACTTTTAGCTTTCGGCAAAAAGATAAACACTGAGATTCAACTGATTCGAAATGAGAATATCGATCATTCGAAGCTCAGGAATAAAGAGATACTCTATTGAATATCGTGCCCAGTAAATTGCTTGAGATCTTTTAGAAAATCAAATTCATCGACCAGGTAGGAACGAATAACTTTTGTGGAGTCGTCAATCAATAAACTATATTCGAGGTAACCATAGCTAGGCCAATATTTAAGACCCGAAGCATTCGGTCGCGATGTCTTAACGAAGGCAACGACCCTCTGACTCATTTCTGAAGCAAGCTCCTCATCAACCTGACTATAAACAAAATCGGGCGCGCCAATATCGTGGATATTATTGGTAAAATAGGGAATTTCAAATCCATGAGAGGCCAAACCACCCGAAAGCTGTGCCCCCGGGCTCACTCGAGAAAAATGATAATGATAGACATCTTTACTACCCTTTCCACTGAGCGCCTCGGAGACGTAAACTCCATCAAAGCCAAAAATTGAATCCGTCATTAGCTGAATATAACTATGCTTCATCTGTTCTTTTGTGGTTGCAGGATAGTAGGTCAACAATTCGAGACCCAACTGCCGACCGAAGAAATCAAGCATATAATCCCTGTATGCTTTTGCCGAGAGAAAGGGAACTGGGCCAAAAAATGTGGCTTCATCCTCATTCGAACCGATCATTAAGGGGACGGGATGATAGTCCCCTTGGGCGGCAATCTTGTAGGGTTCGTCCCTAAACAAATAGGGATCATGAAATACCCCAACTCTTAAACCATCTTCGTTACTTATAGGAGAAAGAACTTCAGCGGAGAAACCTACAAATTTATCCCAAGGAGTTCTACGTAGACATTCAAGCTCGTTTCTCAGTTTTCGCCGCTCGCAATTTACTCTTTTCGCAAGCTCCCTCGAAAGCCCCTCTGCTGAAAGGTTATCAGTCCCCATATCACTTTTTAGAGAGGGAATCTTTGTTATGACAGGGGCACTCTCGAT
>JAUHWN010000181.1 GCA_030424665.1 Bdellovibrionia bacterium
ACCAAACCTTAGCTTCTTCTGGAGTCATAGCATCGGCTGAGCCCGATGAATCCACGAGATACTTCGTCATAAAAATAACGAGTATTGTTCTCATTCCATAGTAACTAAATCGTTCGGCTGCTTCGTTCCCGATAATGTATGGAATTCCGCCTGGCATTTTGGGCTTATCAGCCCCACTAGTGGTCGATTGAGTGGCCATTGACTCCCCTTTTTCTTTGATTTTTCGGCCTTAAACTAGTCAGAAATTGGCGGAATTAAAAGGAATTTTTAAGACTTGGTTAGGATTACAGGCCCTTTTTAGCCTCAAAATGAGTGTCTACTGACTTTACACACGTCAGTGGTCAAAGTGTCTCGGGAAGTACTATTTTATTTAATAATTACAGATATTTAAGTGAACTATCTCAGCCTGAAACCTTTAATATAGGCGCCTGTAAATATAGTAGACACACTAAGTTACTGAAATTAAAAGCCTTTTTATTAGCCCTATGGCACTTATCTTGTATTTACAAAGAGTATGGAAATGAAAAAGGTTTTAAAAGAAAAGATACAGTTTTTACCACAAGTTCTCATCCTCTTTGTTTTTGCAATGATCTCTGTGGCGGTTTTGCACCCCAACATAAGAAAGAACTTACGGTCCAAATTTCTTCCAGAGAAAAGACAAATTCTCTCTACGGTCAGTGGCGATGTTATTGGTGAGGGCCAAGATTTGAAGGTTGTTAAAGTAAAATCCAAAGCCGGGTTATTCCTCGAAGTTTACAAACCGACCCAAGAAGGCTTTTCATCAAAAATTGCACAAATAAAACTTGATGATCGTACCGATGGTTACTTCAACTTTAATGGTCGCGCTTCGAACCTTGCACTTAAAGATGTGAACGGTGACGAAATTGCTGAAATCATTGCACCGAGCTTCGACGAGGACTTTGTTGCCCATCTCAATGTATTCTCTTACAACAACTTTACTGGTCAGTTCGAGCTGATCTCAGAATAAAGAAATAAAGCTGATCGAATAATTAATTAGTTCTTTTTGTAATCGCGCCAGGACTTCCCTCGGCGCATCGATGGATCGAGTTGGAACTTTCTGACTGCCGCGTTGTGTTTTTGATAGGTTTCTGAAAACACATGGGTTCCGTCATTGCGGCTGACAAAGTATAGAAAGCTCGAACTTTCAGGCTGTACCGTCGCCAACAAGGCTTCTTTTCCAGGGTTAGAAATTGGCCCTTTGGGTAAGCCGTTTATCCTGTAGGTATTATAAGCCGTTTTAGTTCTAAGATCTTTTTTAGTGATATTTTTCTTCATGGTCTTCGTAATATCTAAAATTCCATAAAGTACTGTTGGGTCTGTTTGCAGTCGCATGTTCTTACGAATGCGGTTATGAAAGACCGAAGAAATGCGATTTCTTTCTTCTGGAACGCCCGTCTCTTTCTCTACAATACTCGCCAGCGTTACAATTTCATGTCGGCTCATGCGAATTCGACGCTCAAAAACTTGAACATCTTTGTAATTCTCAAGAAAAGTTTTTACCATCTTCCCGATTAATTTCTTAGGCTTTGTAAACTTCGTGTATTTATAAGTTTCAGGAAAAAGATAGCCCTCTAGAGAATATAACTCTTCTCCAAGAAGAGACTTGATAAACTTCTTATCTTTGAAAATTCTGATGACTTGATTACGATCTCCCATGCCGGCTATTTCAAACATGGTCGCAATTTCATACATATTGGTACCCTCAGGTATTGTCATGCTGTACTCAACACTTCTCCCAGAAGCCAATATATTCAAAACTTTAAAAGGAGACCAGTTACCTTTAAATTCGTATTCGCCAACTCGAACCGATCTAGCCTTGCCTGTTAACTTAGCCAAGTAGACAAAATAATCTTCGTTTGTAATCACGCCTTGAGAAAATAGTTTCTTCGCTACGACTCTTAAGCTTTCACCCTGGGCAACATCTACGATTTTCATTTTTTCATCACCCTTGGGAAAGAAAAAATGAAAACCTTCGAAGGCAAAGAAGGCGCCAATAAAAAGAACGAATATAAAAAGAAAACTTAGAAATAACTTCTTCATAGACTCCTATAAAGGTTCGTAGTTGAGACCCGTCATTTGGTTGCTCGGATCAAATTCCGTGTGATCTTCTAAGCTTGCCACGGGCACCGTACAGTAAAAGACTGCAAAAAAGGCTGTTGGCCGGTCATTACCCGACTTACCCATTCCACCAAAGGGAAGCTTAGAGCTTGCACCATTGGTAGTTCGATTCCAGTTAACTAAGCCGACTTTCGCTCTTTTAACAGCCTGATTATAAAGTTCCTTGTTTTTTGAAAAAATCGAAGTGACGAGACCAAAGCCAGTACAATTATTAATTTCCATCGCTTGGTCAAAATCATCGACTGTATAAAAGGCAACGTTTGGGCCAAATATCTCATTGGTTTGATAGACCGACTTTTTATTAAAATCTTTTACTCGCATAATTGAAGGCGTGACGTAGTTGCCTTTGTTTTTCAATTCGAGAACTTTACCTCTCATCAACCGCTCTGCGTTTTCCCTCAATCCAATTTCTTGAAAGCGAATATATTTTTCGACGGCGCCTTCATCAATCAGGGGCCCCATAAAGACATCTTCTTCCGCCCAGTGACCAATCCTTATTTTTTTTGCTGACTCGTAGAATTTATCTATGAACTGGTCCGCAATTTTTTTATGAAGAATAATTCGACTCGTACAAGAACATCTTTGGCCAGCAGTGACAAAACATCCTACGAGATTTTCGTAGATGGCCTTATTCATATCAGCATCATCCCAAACGACAGCGGCGTTTTTTCCACCCATTTCAAGTGCTAACATTTTCCAGTAGTGAGTCATGGTCTTTTCTTTAATTTTTAAACCAACATCATAAGATCCGGTAAACAAAACTCCATCGACTCGGTCGTGATCTACTAACTTTTTACCCGTCTCGGCTAAACCTTGAACCATGTTAAAAACACCGGGAGGAAGATCAGCCTTTGCCACAAGCTCCGCATAGAGCTGGCCAGTGGCAGGTGTTAGCTCAGACGGCTTGAAAACAAGTGTGTTACCAGTAATGAGTGCTGGAACAATATGTCCATTAGGTAGATGTCCCGGAAAATTAAAGGGACCCAAAACTACGAAAACACCTCTTGGCTTATAACGGATATATCCATCGACACCTGGCAAGGCATTTTCGATTTTATGCTCTTCGATCAGTTTCATCGAGTGTTCAAGTGTTACGTCAAACTTAGCGAGCATGGCCTTGGCCTCGCCCTTTGATTCCCACAGAGGTTTACCCGTCTCTCTAGAAATGACTTCAGCAATTCTGTCTTGATTGTCTGCAAAGACGTCTCTAATTCTTAAAACTGCTTTTTTTCTGACGCTGTAATCGAGTTCTGACCACTCACGAAAGGCATTATGAGCCGACTCAACAGCTCGATCGACATTTTCATAGTTGCAGCGAATATCGATGACTTCATCTTTAAAGTCAGAAGAACTCTTTTTTGAAAACTCATCATCAACACGCTCATTAGTAATAAATCGACCATTGATATAATCGCCTTTAAATTCGATTTTTTCATACGTGGCCATCGAGTCCTCCTAATCTATTAAAGAGTAAAAGACTTCCATTCCTTCTTCAACTCCTAGAGTCTTTCTTAGGCTTTCAGGTAGCATAATCTTGCCATCTTTTACATTGATAGAAGACGCTGCCGCGCGAAATTGACCATTTATGGTACAACCTATGAGCGCTTGATCATCAAAAGATGGCTTGCCTTTAGTTTCAACTTTTGCCCATTTGCCTTTAGAAACAACACTAATTTCTTTTAGAAGACAGGCATAATGAGGTCCTCCGTCAAAAGGGTCAACCTCATGGGTATATTTAAATCCAATCTTTTCGAGTAAATGCTGGGCGGGCTTCGTTTTTGTTCCTACTCTGCCGACAACAAGCCTTGCCTTAGACTCTAATAAGGTTAAGTAGATATCTTCTTCTGGAAACAAGCTTGAAATAAACTCTTTGTGATTCTGACTGAGCATATCCGCTTCTTGATAGGGAAGCCCTGTAAAACGTCGCCCAAGAGCCTCCCAAAAATCACTACGGCCGTCATTATCAAGAGGCGGAGTGAGCTCACATAAAACTCGCTCTTCAAATCGCTCAGGATACATACCCATAAAAACAAACCGAGATAAACTAATTAAGCGCCCTAGTTTCTCCGGTCTTCTACGGTAATGATAGTCAATAAGGAGGCCACCTATTTCCGTCGGTCCATCCGTGTCAGCATGAAATTTAAGCACCTGATGAATAAAACCAACCCCTAAGTCTTCAGAAAAGCGGTTTCTTTTTTCAATTTTAAAAAAATTATGGGGAGAGTTCGGAGTCCCGTGCTTTGCCATAATCAAGGAAGTACCAACAAGATTTTCGTTTTCTAAGTCTTCTAAAATAAACAAATATTCACATTCTTCTTTTTTAAGAGTGCCCGAGAACGAGTTAATACTCCTCTCGATTTTTTCCCTCAAAACCGACTTGTCGTCGGGTAGATTTAGAAGAGTAAATTGTTTTGCCAAGGCATATAGATTATCTAAATCACTTTCTTCTGCTTCTCTAACAATGAAACTCATAAATTAGCCTTTTAATACCTCTGAATAGAATTCGATGGCTTTTTCAAGGTGTGCAATCTCAACATGTTCTTGGGGGGTGTGCCCACTGATCTCAAGAGATCCAGGGCCAAAAACGACACAATCTACTCCGACCCGGCTAAACACATTGGCTTCACAGGTTGTAGACTGTGTATGAAAATCTGATTTTAAGTCGACCCGCTGGGCCGCCTTTACACAAAGTTCAAACACTCCGGTCTTTTCTTTACTACTACTATCATAAGGGGGCTTGTAATCGACAATTGTAAAATTTGAATCAACCGATGCACATGTATCTTTGAGCTCACCCATCCAAGAAAGATAATTACTTTCATCGACCCTTGGAGGAATACGCACACAACCTTTTATAAGCACATCATTTTCTCGAGTTTCAATCTTACCCAAATTAAAAGTCGTCATTGGTGGATCAAACCGTTCGTCGACATCTTCATCAAATTTTTTTTGTAAATCGATTATTTTATCGTAAATAATTTTCAGTTTACTGAGCAGAGTATCTTCGATCTTGGAGTTTAAATCGATTTCAAGAAATGCTTGATCGGCAACTGTGTTGTAGTTAACGCCACCCTCTAACTCCATGATTGCTATACCCTCTGGCATCTTCATTAGATGTTCAAACATCTTCCAAATAGCATTTTCATTGAGGTCCGAAGTTGCCGAGTGACTACTTTGTCCGGAAAAAATTCGACTCTGAGTAGAGATACTCTCTTCATCATCGTGATTCGCTCTAAATTTTATCTCCGAAGGGCTAAAGGGAATTCTCAGCTCAACTAATGCCATTCCTTTACCCGCATGTACCAACTTTAAATCTGTCGCCTCACCAACAAGGGCTCCTTTAACTTGAAGCCTCTTCTTTTTCATGAGCTTAATTGCTCCAACCATTCCCAGCTCTTCACCAAAAGTTCCTGCTAAAACAAAAGACTTCTTGATATTTTCGATTCCCACGCGACGAATCGCTTCGAGCTTACACAGAAAATCTAATTTTGCTTCGACGGCTCCCAAACCATAGAGTTTGTTTTGGTAGATTGTCGCTTGATAAGGGTTGGATCCCGTGCGGTCCCACAAGCCAAAATTACCCGGGTCTCGCGTATCGAGATGGGTCTGCAAGAGTAAATCGTACTCATTCCTTTTTCCGTTACTTGCAATGATGTTGGCCTGGTCTAAGCCATTGTATCTTTCGTCGAGCACCTCAACGTCTAGACCGACGTCGGCACAAAATTCTCGCGCAGTCTCGACAATTTCTCGAGAGCCCGCATGTGGAGAACTATCGATACTGATAAACTTTTGGCATTGATCAATAAAATCCAAGCAATTTCCTCGTCCTGATTACAATTCGAGGAGGCTTTTTTCCATTACAGACACTGCCTCGTCAATTTGCTCATCGGTGATGACCATAGGAATTAAGAACCGAGCTCTAAATGGACCCCTACCACAACCAAGTGTGATAATTCCATTTTTATAAAGAACTTTAAGAAACTTCATCATCGTTTCTTTGCTTCCATCGCCAGGAGTGTAGGCAAGCATTAAACCTTGATTCACTATCTGAGAAATTCGCCCTTTACAAGAACCCTCCTCTAGCTTTTGCAAACCCTCTTTAAAACGCTCACCAATAGCAATACAGCGCCCATTTTCTCCAAAATAATTTTCTTCTTCCATGATACGGAAAATCTCTAAACCAGCACGCATAGCCGGGGTCGTTCCTGCAAAAGTACCGGCCACGAGACCTGGCTTAGGTGCATACTCTTCAGTAAATAGAGTCGCACCTATTTGTGCCGTCTTTGCAATCGTTACGATGTCGACATACTTTTCAAAACCGAGAGTTTGAAAAGCGTAGGGCTGTCCCGTTCTCAAAAATGTCTGCACTTCGTCAGCCCAAACGGCAATGCCCTCTTTTTTACAGATCTCTAGCATAGGTTCAAAGTAGCCCTTATAGGGAATTCGATACCCACCTTCACCGAGAATTGGTTCGAATACGAAAGCCGCAATGTCACCTTTATTTTCTTCTAGGTGTTTTTGAAAAACCTGAAGGCTTTGTTCTTTATCTTTATTCTTTAAACTCGTCTCTGGGTCGAATCCTTCGGCAAAAGGTACCCGTAAAACTTCGTGATATTCAGGAAGTCCTTGTTTGTAGTTCGGGTTATCGGTGACCTCTGCCATCATCGTAGATCGACCGGCAAAGGCATTTTTCATAGAAATGATCTTCTTAGCTGGCGTGTTTTTTTGCCGAGCCATTTTTAAAGCGTTTTCATTGGCCATTGTTCCGCAAGTAGTTAGCCAGGCATGTTTTAAATTCGAGCCCTTTGCCATTTCTACTAATTTCTTTTTGAAGTAGAGATATTCTTTATTAGCTTGAAGGTTTCCATGATTGAGAACATCAGCCATAGCCCCCTGAAGAGTTGCGCGAATCACAGAAGGGTTACTATGCCCCTGAATGTGCACACCAATTCCGTTAATTAAATCCATTTTTATAGAACCATCTTCAAGTTCTACATAAGGGCCGTTACCGACACCCGTTCCGATATAGGGGTAAAATAGAGGACGCCCTCTATATTTAGCGATATCTTCGACAAGTTGTGAGTTTGACGCCTGAAACTTTTCTTGGGGTTCCCTAATTCCTGTAACCTCAGAACTGTATTTTTGAATTTCAGCAACAACTT
>JAUHWN010000016.1 GCA_030424665.1 Bdellovibrionia bacterium
CTAGATCTTGAAACGGATAATCCACGGGGTATTCGTCGGCTCGGATTAATCGCTGATAACGAGAGATTGGAACTCGAAAAACGTCAATTTATGCAAAAAAAGCAATACTTCACGATTAAAGCGCGGCACAGAGACAAATATGTGAGATGCAGAGTTCTCGCGAGTATTAATGCTAAAAGAAATGGCTATGAAGACAAAGTAAAGCTCTGGGATATGGGGTTAGAACACGAAATTTACCAAACCAATCAACGATTAAGGCAGTCTCCAAGAAACTGGTCCCATAGAGTTCCTAAATTATATCCAGAAGAAGAGCTTTAATTGTTCCACGTGGAACAATTAACTCTAAGAAAGCTAAAAAAATGTTCCACGTGGAACATTTTCAGGATTATCCCTCTATTTACTAATAAATGATGTATTAATTGGCGTTGAATCCTTCATTCGCCAGCTAACTAATCCATTCTATTTTCTATGAATGACCAAAAAGCTATCGCTCACAACTAAGTTGAACAACTCGCTCACTATAAAAAGAGATATTTGAAGGATTAGAAGGCCAAAGATTATTCAAATTGTTCCACGTGGAACAATTTAGACTATTCGAGTGGTCAATACGATGGCTTGATCACTTTTCTGCTCGGGAAGACGGTAGGTTTCAAGTAAACCACACTCCCACACCGAAAAGACTTGGGAAGGAATATCAGCTACCTCTTTAGCCCAACTATCTGATTTAAAGTGATAAAACTTCCCACCAGGAGGAAAAAGAGCTCTATAATGCAATAAAGCCCTGGGGATGGGTGCTAAACCCCGAGCCATGGCCTGCTTAATCGAGGAGTTTCCCAGGGCCCTAATCTCAGTATTTATAACGTTAACATTCTCAATTTTAGTGAGATCGATAATATGCTTGAGAAACTCACACTTTCTACTATCTCTTTCGACCAGATTTATTTCGATTTCCGGATAAAGAATTCCAAAGGCAAGACCGGGAAACCCATTTCCTGAACCAAGATCATAGAGAGCTTCTGATGCTACCATATGCTTTCTAACAATTTGTGAACCAAGAAGGCTGTCGGCAAAGTGAATGTCTCCCATTTTAGGAATAGTACTCGGAGAAACTAGATTGATCGCCCTATTGAATTTAACGAGTTCATTGGCGTAGATTTCCAGCCGAATATAGGTTCGCTTTTCAAGGTCCGTAATGAGATCGTTTAAAAATTCTAAATGCAACTGGCTGCCTCTAAATCAAGGATGTTTTAATCCATTAGTCCTATTCGGCTTTATTGATCCAGCTTTTAAATACATTATAAGCGCTTGAATCGCTGAAGGGTTTACCCCACTAATTCTCTGGGCTTGCCCAACGGTACGAGGTTTAATTTGAGATAACTTTTCGATTTCTTCTGTGGAAAGTCCCCGAATAGCCTTAAATTCAAGTCCTTCAGGTATCAGCATATTTTCGAGGTTTTTTATACGCTGAATTATCTCGTTTTGACGCGTAATGTAACCAGCGTATTTAATAGCAATTTCAACAGGTTCCGTTAGGTCTTCTCGATCCGGAATTGGTAAATCAAAAGTTTTTAAATCCTGAATACTAACTTCGTGACGCTTCAGCAGTTCCGCCGCAGTGGCAGGTTTTAAAAGAATCTTGGTATTAAGTGAGCGTATCTTATTTTGCGTATCTTCGTTGGGAACTAGTTTCTTCGCGTGCAACTGAGAGAGTAGCTCTTTGCGAGCCTTTAGAATTTTTTCTCCTTCAGCCTTCTTTTCACCCTTTACCAGTCCAAGTTCTACACCCTTTGATAAAAGCCTTTCTAAGCAGTTATCCTCCCTTAGAACTAGCCTGTGTTCAGCCCTTGAAGTGAACATTCGATAGGGCTCTCTCGTCCCTTTAGTGACCAAATCATCGATTAACACGCCAATATAGGCTTCATCTCTACCTAAAATAAATGGCTCTTTTCCACCTAAAGATAGAGCTGCATTGACTCCAGCGATAAATCCCTGAACAGCGGCTTCTTCATACCCACTTGTTCCGTTAATTTGTCCTGCCAAATAGAGATTCTTAATCTTACGAGTTTCAAGACTGTGGTAGATTTGCCGGGGTTCTATAAAGTCGTATTCCACGGCATAACCAGGACGAATCATTTTCACATTTTCAAGACCAGGAATGGTTTGCAAAAACTCTTGCTGAACTTCTTCGGGTAAAGAAGTGGATATACCTTGTAAATAAACTGACTGCGTATTCAGTCCTTCAATCTCTAAAAAGCTCTGGTGGCGGGTTTTATCGGCGAAGCGAGTAATTTTATCTTCTATGCTCGGGCAATAACGGGGCCCAGTTCCCTCAATAACTCCCGTATACATAGGGGATTTATCGAGGTTTTTCCGGATAATTTCGTGAGTTTTTTCATTCGTATAAGTTAGAAAGCACTGAATTTGAGGTAGTTTTAAAGTCCGATCACTCATAAAACTAAATGGAATAAACCGATCGTCACCGGTTTGACCTTCAGTTTTCTCCCAATCTATAGAGTCTTTTTCTAAGCGTGGAGGTGTCCCCGTCTTTAAACGTTTTACTTCAAAACCATAGTCATCAAGTTGATCTGATAATCCGACGGTAGAAGCATCACCAACTCGACCACCTTCTATTCGCTGCAAACCAATATGCATCACTCCACGCATAAAGGTTCCAGTAGTTAAAATAACTTTTTTAGCAAAAATCTCTGAACCATCCTCGAGTACCACACCCTGAGCCTCGTGGTTTTCTAAAACTAAGGATTTTACTTCAGACTTTAAGATACTAAGATTTGGAGTTTTCTTTAAAACATCAGCGATAGATAAACAGTATAAGTCTTTATCACACTGGGCTCTCGAACCACGAACCGCAGGACCTTTTTTAGAGTTTAACCTTTTAAACTGGATACAAGTCTTATCGGTATTGATGGCCATTTCACCACCGAGGGCATCCAATTCTCTCACCATATGACCTTTGGCTAGGCCACCAATTGAGGGGTTACAGCTCATAAAACCGATGCGGTCTAAGTTTGTAGTCGCTAGCAAAGTTTGATAACCCATGCGAGCACTAGCCAGTGAGGCCTCTACACCAGCATGGCCCGCACCAACGACTATAATGTCATAATCATAAGTAATCATAACTATTTACCTAAGCAAAACTCTTTAAAAATTCGGTCTAAAACCTGTTCGTCATAGGAAATTCCGAGAAGTTTATAGAGGCTTCTCTGAGATTCTTGCAACTCAAAGGCCACGAACTCGGGGCTTTCTCCACCTTCTATCAAGCCTTTTGCCTTAACTAAAAATTCTGTGAAATCATCTAAATGCCTGTAATGCCTAGAGTTAGTTAAAACTATTTGCGAATCAGTATCTTCGGTGCTCAAAATATCAGATATAGCTTTTCGTAACTCTTTTACACCTTCCCCCGTTTTGGCACTAAGGCCGTAGACATTCACTGAGGCCATGTTTTGAGGAAGTTTGGACTTTATATTCTGTAAAAACTCACGGGCATCCTGAAGGTCAGTCTTATTAACAATTACGCTGAGGTTTTTAAGGCTCGATAAATCGAAAGAAAACTCAGAAAAATCGAAAGTCTCACCGGCATTCACCACAAAAAACAGGTGATCAATTCTATTAAGCTGCTCTTTGGTTCTTTCGACACCAATTTTTTCAACCTCATTATCGGTTAACCTCAGGCCGGCAGTATCTAGAAAATTTACTAATTTATTATCGATGAGCATTTGAGCTTCAATAATATCCCTGGTTGTTCCAGGCTCACTGGTCACAATGGCCTTATCTTCACCTAATAAACGATTCAACAAAGAGGACTTGCCGACATTAGGACGCCCAATAAGACCAATATAGAACCCTTCCTTGAGTTTTCGACCCGTATTATAACTATCCCGAAGCTCTAGAGCTTTATTTAGGACATGATCTAATCGACCAACTAACTCAGGGGTCGAAACCACTTCGATATCTTCTGTCGAAAAATCAATAGAAGCTTCAAGGTGTGCTAGCATCCATTCAACTTCCGATTGGAAATTTTTTAGATAATCAGAAAGATGACCTTCTAGATTTCGCACTGCCAATTTAGCAGCATGCTGACTCTGGCTTTGAATTAAATCTAAAACACTCTCCGCTTGAGCTAAATCAAGGTTACCATTGATAAAGGCGCGATAGGTAAACTCGCCTCGGTCGGCGGGCCTGACCCCATTGGCAAATAAAGCCTTTAAGATTCGCGCTACAACAATCTGGCTACCATGACAGGAAATCTCACAGGTTTCCTCACCTGTATAGGATTTACCTTCTGCAAAGTAACTCACCAAAACTTCATCAATTAAAGACGATTCTGCTGGGTCATATATTTTTGTGAGGTAAATTCGATGGGAATCGGGACTAGAATTCAGCTTAGGAGCTATTTTTAAGAGGGTTTTTAAACTCTGAGGGCCACTGATTCGTATCACCGCAATGCCACCATGACCCGGTGGCGTACTTAATGCGGCTATACTATCTGAATCCTGCGGCCTAAGAGATTCCATCCACCTTAATTTCTTTTCTCATTCTCTTTGCGAGAATCTTGCTTTCTCACAGGATAAATTTTGATCTTCTTGTAAAGACCATCACCAATTGAGCGACTCTTAACTCGACCATCTTCAGCAAGAAACTGATGTACAACTTTTCTATCTTTAGGGGGAAGTTGACGAAGATAAACTGAACGACCTTGCTCGAGGGCCCGATCTCTCAACTTCTCAACAAGACTGATAAGACTCTTGTTTGCTTGATCGCGAAATCCATCGGTATCACAAACAACAATCGGAGACTCTTCGGGGAAGTTATGCTGAATGACTCTTCGGATATAAAGTTGAAAAGCATCCAAAAGAGATCCATCTCTACTTTTTAAAAGCTCTTCATCGCTACCGAAAAATTCGATATATACTTTTTCAGCCCCATCATCACCATCGGTGACTTCAATTTCGAAACTCAATTCGAAACCAGCTTTTTCGACAAGTCCTTGTAGATTATTTTCAACCAAGTCATAAACTTTACCTGATTTACCTTTACTTTTTCCGCCGAAAATCTTTTTAAGAAAACTCATTAACTTTTCCTCCTAGGCTTTGACTTCTTTTGCTGCCGTTGCCTTATCTCTCATAAAAAACAGTTGTTGGAATATCCCAAACAGGGTGCTGACAAATATGTATAATGTAAGTCCACTTGGAAGTGAGACCATAAATAGCGTAAATACAATTGGCATAAACATGAATATCTTCTTCTGATTAGGATCAGCCGTAGACGGAGATATCTTAGTTTGAATAAACATGGTTATACCCATTAATATCGGTAAAATATAGTAAGGATCTTTCATAGAAAGATCGTTAATCCACAAAAAGAAAGGCGCCTTATAGAGTTCAATCGCCTTACCAAATACTTGATAAAGGGCAAAGAAAACCGGCAACTGTAATAACATAGGTGCACAACCACTGACAGGATTTACACCTTCGCGCTTCCAAAGCGCCATCATTTCTTGATTAAGCTGCTGCGGATTATCCTTATAGCGCTCTCTAAGTTCAGCAATGGGCCCCTGAAGCTTTTGCATCTTCTTCATGGATTTATATGATGTTACATTAAATGGAAGTACGATTCCTCGAACTAAAAGCGTAAGAGCAATAATCGCCAAGCCCCAATTACCTAAAATGCTATGAAACCATTTCAGCAATCTTAAGAAAGGCTTAGAAATCATTGAGAAAAAGCCAAAATCAATAACATTAACAAGTCTCTCATCGACTTTATTTAAAAGATCATATTCTTTCGGACCCATGAACCCACGGTATTTAATTTCAAAAGTCCGACCAACCTCAATTGGCTTATGAATTAGAGCCGCGCTAATGAATCTTTCTTGAACATTTGTTTGAGCAATCGAAGTCGGAAGAACATCTGAATTATCCAAAATGCTAAGTGCAAAATACTGAGAGCTAACTGCCGCAATATTTACATTTTTAAAGGATTCTGAGTAATTTTCTTCTGTGTTAACAATTTCTCTTTCTTGACTTCCCTCTGCATTAAAGAAAATTTCTTGATGCTCATAGGAAGGAACAATAAATGACGAAGTGTACTCTTCCATACGATCTGCAAGGTAAGTCCTTATGCCTTGAAATCCTTTTTTAAAGCCATCAATTTTAATATTTACTGTGAAAGCATGGAGCCCTGGCTCAAACTTAATTTGTTTTTTAATTAGGACTTCACCAACTTGAGCCTGGCCTTCGACCATGACATCATCGGATCGAGTAATTTCAAAATTAAGAAGCTCACCCGTCTCTTCTAAGTATGTACCAAAACTCTGATACCTACTTTGATTACTCAAAGGAATTGGCTTTCCCTCTCGATCAGTAAAGTCGTTGACGATGATTTCAGTAAAACCAAGGCCACGATTCGAAAGTTTTAAATTAAAAGCCTCATACTTTAACTCAACGATCTTTTCTTCGACTTTGGGCACTGGTTTTGTTTCGCCAGTTGGAGCAGAGGTATCACCATTATTGTCGACAAGATTATCTGGACTCTTGTTTGTTGAATTATTAATTTCTTCGGGACTGGATTTTTCACCCTTTAAGTTTTCTTCTTGAGTAATAGCATTAGGGTCCTTGGGCTGCTCTTTTGGTTTTTGCGGCCCCATGTAGTTTTGCCACAAAACAAAAAACAAGAACACGATAACCAGGGCAAGAATTGTGTTCTTATCCATAAAAGAACCTTGAGGATTATTAGGATCATTAGGGGGTGTCATGAGAACACTTCTCCTTCAAACCAGGCACGGGGTCGTATCCAAAAGATGCACCAGGGTGACAACGACCTATGCGTTTTATTGATAAAATGAGTGCTTTATGTGGAGGAAGATTTTGAAAGGCGTCTTTTGCATAATTAGAACAAGATGGATAGTACCTACAATTTCCACCTAAATAGGGAGCCAACGTAAACTGATAAAGCTCTATTAAAAATAGAGAAATATATCTAATAATTTTTCTGTAGCCCCATCCAAGCTTTTGATAACTTTTCTTTAAAGGATTGGTGGGAAAGGTTTTTGTAGAATTCTTTTTCACGAGTTCCTAAAACGACAACGTTTAAATCTATTGAAGGAAGCTTTTCATCTGGAATGCTTCGAAAGAACTCGCGACACCATCTTTTTAATCTATTTCGTACGACAGCCGAACCAACTTTCTTAGGTATAGTCCAGCCACATCTAAATTGATTTTGAGAATTTGGAAGGTGATTTAAAACAAGCCATGCGCAAGAGCGCTGACGCTTTCCACGTGTCTTAAGAGTTTCGAAGTCGATCTTCCGACGAAGAGTTTGCCTTCGGTTCTTACTTTCCACTTATGGCGACAGCAATTCTCTTTCGGCCTTTAGAACGACGACGAGATAGAACTTCTCTGCCATCTTTAGTTGCCATTCGAGAACGGAATCCGTGGGTCGTTTTACGTCTTCTACGACTTGGTTGATATGTACGCTTCATAACTAGCCCCTTTAAAATAGGTAACGACTTGTCTCAGTCATCTTCAGAGTTTCAACAACTTCAAGCATTTAGGAGGCGAATTAAAGCATAATGCTAGATAATGGTCAAGTTTTGAGCAGCCAAAATAATGCAGGCTCCAGTCATCCACTGACTCAACAGACTTTTCCACAGAATACTTCAAACTATTGTTTTAATTGTAATATCTGAAAACTCGATAACTAAAAACCGGCCATAGACCCCCAGCCTGGCTATTCAGTCCTAAAAAAATTCAGATTATTTCCTAATTTAAACTCACGAAAACCCTACTGAACCGCATTAATGGTGGCTAAATTTCCTATTCCATCACTAGTTTGTTGAAAAACCGGGCAACTGTTGATATCTCATTTGCTCCGTATTTGGACTGTGGAAAACAAGATTCTTGTAGTGATTCTAAAGATATAGGTGGGGAGGTACTCCTGTGGATAATCCAGGAAGTGAATTTTGGGGTATTGTTAAGTCAAATTTGATGGCTAAAAACTCTAATAACAAGCTTTTGGAAACCTGGTTCTACCCGACCCAACTCATGAATGTAGATCAAAAGGATTTCTCAACTCGTTTTCAGTTAGGAGTCCCCTCCGATCTCCATCGATACTGGATCCATGAAAATATTCTCGATCGAATTTGTTCTGAAATATCAGCTATTTACAGTAAGCCATTTGATATTGAATTGATCGTAGATGACAGCCTCCAGTCCTATTCAACAGGTCCAGGTGAGCTTCATAAGGTAATGAGCCAACCAGTGTCTCAAAATGAGACAAAGCTAAGTCCTCCAAAAGAACCCCAATTAATGAGTCAAAATCCCATCTCACGAAGGGATGTCCTCAATAAAGATTATACGTTTTCAACTTTTGTAGTGGGTCGTAATAATGAGTTTGCCCATGCCGCTTGTTATTCAATTGCGCAAAATCCTGGGGCCGAAGGTTACAACCCTCTATTTATATGTGGTCCTACTGGTATGGGTAAAACCCACTTAATAAATGCAGTTGGAAATTTCATACGCGAAGCCAACCCTTCCCTAAGAATTTGTTATGTTTCAGCGGAACGATTTCTCAATGAATGTATTTCGAGCATTCGTCGCCAAGAAATGGAAAAATTCAGAACAAGGTACCGCGATCGCTGCGAGATCCTATTAATGGATGATATCCAGGTTTTGGGTCGTGGGGAGGCTGTTCAAGAAGAATTCTTCCACACCCTCAATGACTTTTTTGAAAAAGGTCAGCAGGTTATTGTGGCTAGTGATAGAATACCGAAAGATATCAAGGGTTTAGAGGATAGGATACGCACTCGACTGGAGTGGGGACTCATCGCGGATATTCAAATGCCCGACATGGAGACCCGCGTGGCTATCCTTCGCTACAAGGCTGAACGCAAGAATATGCAAATCTCCGATGATGTGGTCAATTATATAGCCAGGATATCCAAACGTTCAATCCGTGAACTCGAAGGGAACCTTAATAAGGTTAAGATGTTTTCAGAACTGCAAGGACTTGGAGTTAGCCTAGCCTTGGCCAAAAAAGTTTTGGCTAGTCACGGAGAAACCTCAACCCTAACAGTCGATGAAATTCAGAAAATGACAGCCGAACACTTTAAAGTTCGGGTTGTAGATCTCAAGTCGAAGAATAGATCAAAGCCCCTAGTAACTGCACGCCAAGCAGCTATGTATCTGATCAAAAAACATTTAGAAAAAAGTCTTGTTGAAATTGGGCGTTACTTCGGAGGAAGGGATCATACTACGGTTCTTAGTGCAATACGTCGGATCGAAAAACAACTGCAAGAAAATTCCGATTTATCGAAAGATATTGATGACTTAGAGAACAGAATCCACAACATCACAGGGCTGTAGATTGTGGATGGGGATAAATATTGTGATAGCCCTGTTGAAATAATTGTGGGTCTTGCTTTTCCACAATATCGGTGGTTAAAACGGCTCGTGAAGCTAAAAGTTTATCCACAGAGAATGTGAAATAATTTTAAGTGTTTAGAGGGTAAAAGCGTTTATTAACGGCCCTACTACAACTACTAAATATTTAAATATATATAGTTATTAGTTATAGAAAGAGAAATTCGTATGAAACTCGAAATTGAAAAAAAAGAACTCGTTTCATTATTGTCTCGAACGCAAAATATTGTTGAAAAAAGAAATACAATGCCTATTCTTGTTAACGTTCTTTTAGAGGCGGGGGACCAACACTTAAAAGTTTTCGCAACAGATCTTGAAGTGAGTCTTACCGATGAAGTTCCGACTAAAGTGCTTGATGAGGGTAAAGTTGCAGTTAGTGCAAAAAATTTATTTGATATTGTAAAAGAATTACCAGAAGGAATTATTCAGCTCACAAAGAAAGAAAATAACTGGCTAGAGATTAAACAGGGAAAAGCAGTTTTTAACATCGTTGGTATCAGTTCAGAAGAGTACCCAGTTTTTCCAAGTTTTAATACCGATAGCTTTTTAAAAGTTGAATCAGAAACATTGATCGACATGATCGAAAAGACCATCTTCAGTGTTTCGAATGATGAAACTCGCTACCACTTAAACGGAGTTTACTTCGAGAAACATTCTGAAAACCAAAAGCAGTTTTACAGAATGGTAGCAACAGATGGTCATAGACTGAGTCTCGTTGATCGCATGGTCGATGAAAAGTCTGGTGAAAGCTTACCTGAAGTTGGAGTGATTATTCCACGAAAAGGTTTGCAAGAAATTCGCAAGTTGATTGATCATGTTGGTGGTGAAATTGAAATGGCCATCGAAGGATCTCAGCTGATCGTTAAAAAAGATAAAGCCATTTTAATGGTTCGCCTTATCGAGGGTAAGTATCCAAATTACCAAAAATTAATTCCAGCGAGTTTATCACGCCAAGTTTTGATTAACCGTGAAACTCTGCTTTCTTGTTTAAAAAGAGTATCACTTTTGTCGAACCAAAAATCAAAAGGTGTCACTCTTACTTTCACAGATGGTCGTCTTGAAATCACTTCGAACAATCCAGAACTTGGGGATGCAAAAGAAGAGATTGAATGTGGGTACGAAGGTGAAGAACTCAAAATCGGTTTTAACGCTCGCTACATTCTAGATATTTTAAACAGCTTCGATGATGAAGGTGTTGATTTTAAACTCGATGGACAACTTTCTCCAGGAATGATTCAACCACACAATGATAGCACTTATACTTGTGTGATTATGCCCATGCGTATCTAAATGATAGTTAGCGAAGTTAGGCTTAAAAATTTTAGAAATATTAAAAGCCTAAACTTAGAGCTTTCTTCTGGTGTTAATATTATTATTGGCGATAATGGTCAGGGTAAGTCTAACTTTCTTGAATCCATTATTTTTCTTTGTTCTGGTCAAAGTTTTAGACCTATCGAAAAATCTTCATTTATCAATAAAGAGACTCGAAGCCCACTCGTAGCCCAGTCAAAGATTGTAAAAGATGAACTCAATTATGATCTCAAGCTGTTCATTGATTCAGATGGCACAAAAGAATTTACGTCTAACAACAAAAGAACTTCTTCAGGTCGACTAAGAAATCTTTTTCCCGTTATATTATTTTCACCTGATAGCCTTAGCGTTATTAAAGAAGGGCCAGAAGAAAGAAGAAGACTCGTCGATGATTTTATTGGGTCGATTTCAAATCAACACGGCAAAATCTTACAAGACTTTAAAAAGTGCTTAAAAAATAGAAACAAGCAACTTTCTACTATGGCACAAAAAGATCACCTCACCGAATCAGATTACCAATTCTTAGATTCGATAAATCAAATATACTTTGATCTTTGTTTAAAAGTTTCTCTTTTGCGGATTCAGTATTTAAAGGACTTACTACCCTTCGTAAGAGAATCGATGCTTCATTTCTTTAAAAATGAAAATGTGGATATTTCTGTAGATTATGTGATTTCTAACCAAGAATCTTTGAACGATCAAAAGCCAGAGCTTCTTAAAAAAATATTACTTCGATCCGATCAACTTCGAAGTGCTGAAATCGCGTCCGGTCGGAGCTTAGTGGGCCCTCATAAGCACGACATTAAGTTTTTGTTCAATGGCGAGGATTCCAGATACTTTTGCTCCCAAGGACAGCAACGAGCCCTTGTCTTGGCCTTTAAAGTGGCTCAGGTTCGGTTCATACAAGAATTTATTAAAGATCATCCCTTACTTTTACTCGATGACGTTCTTTCTGAATTAGACCTACAGCGTCGAAGAGCTCTTGTGCAATTTTTAAGATCCATCAATTCTCAAATTTTAATTACTTCGACAGACTTACAAATGCTCGAACAATTTGGTGAAGACTTGGGTAAAGTAATTCGAGTCGAAGCTGGTTTGTTTACCGAACAAGCTGAAAAGATAAGCTCTAAAAAGGCCTCTGAAACTGGCTTTTGAAACCTTTTAGAGGTGAATTCTGTGGAAAACTTAGTGGATATTGTGAACGCTTACAGTTTCTCTTTAAAAACCTTATAATTTCATATATTTAACGCACATAAGAAGTGTCCAAAAAAATATCTCCATTATATAGATAAGAATGTGAATTACTTGGTACTGATCTCTAATCGTGATATTAGTTTTAGTTCGATTAAAGAGTCTAATGTCACTGAAATTAAAAACTCATTTCAGTGAAAATGACACCGCAATTTTTAAGGGGAATTCCGTGTCTGATAACACAATTGTTCCATCTGATTCACAGAATGCAAACTATGGAGCAGATTCAATTCAAGTCCTTGAAGGACTCGAAGCTGTTCGCAAAAGACCTGGTATGTACATTGGTGATACTGGTGTTAGAGGTTACCACCATCTTGTTTATGAGATCGTGGATAATGCCATTGATGAAGCACTAGCTGGGTATTGTAAACACGTCATAATTACAATTAAACCAGATGATTCAATAACCATTGAAGATGATGGCCGGGGAATTCCTGTATCTAAACACAAATCGGGCAAGTCAGCACTCGAGGTTGTTTATACGGTTCTTCATGCCGGTGGTAAATTTGATAAAAACACGTACAAGGTATCCGGTGGATTACACGGTGTTGGTGCATCTGTAGTGAATGCTCTTTCGTCTACTTGTAAAGTTGAAGTTAAAAGGGATGGTTTTGTTTGGAAGCAAGAATATGAACGAGGCAAAATATTAGGCCCTGTAGAAAAATTAGGACCTACAGAGAAGACTGGTACTAAAGTTTCATTCAAACCAGATCGCCAAATTTTTAAAGATGAAACTCTTTCTTTCAATTTTGATACCCTTGGAAACCGTTTTAGGGAATTGGCCTTTTTAAATAAAGGTCTTCATATTTCTCTGCTTGATGAGAGAACAGAAAAAAAGCAAGACTTTCAATTTACTGAAGGTGTTAAAGAATTCATTGAGTATATCAATCAATCTAAAAAAGCGCTTCACAGTGAAGTAATTTATTTTCATGGTGAAAAAGAAAATGTCGATGTTGAAATAGCAATGCAGTGGAATGATTCCTATTCTGAATCAATCGCAACTTATTGTAACAATATCAATACTCTTGAAGGTGGAAGTCACCTTGTTGGTTTTAGAGGCGCATTGACTCGATCTACAAACGCCTATGCGACGCAAAAGAACTTGTTAAAAGATTTGAAAGGTAACCTCGAAGGAGATGATATTCGTGAAGGTTTAGCTGCGGTCATTAGTGTTAAAGTGGCGGAACCACAATTTGAGGGACAGACAAAAACTAAGCTCGGCAATAACGAAGTCAAAGGGATTGTTGAATCTATTGTAAACGAAAAGCTAGCTGACTGGTTTGATAGAAACCCAAGCCCATCAAAATCTATTATTAATAAATGTGTTGATGCGAGTCGTGCTCGACTAGCGGCTCGAAAGGCAAGAGAACTCACGCGTAGAAAAACAGCTCTTGATGGAAATGCTCTTCCAGGAAAAATGGCCGATTGCCAAGAGAAAGATCCTTCTCTTTGCGAACTCTACCTAGTGGAGGGAGATTCAGCGGGCGGTTCTGCAAAACAAGCTAGAGACCGCAGAACTCAAGCAGTCCTACCTCTTAAAGGTAAGATATTAAATGTTGAAAAAGCACGTTTTGATAAAATGCTTTCCAATGAAGAAATAAAAATGATGATTTCTGCAATCGGTGTTGGAATCGGTAAAGAAAACGTCAATATGGACAAAGTGAGATATCATAAAATTATTATTATGACGGATGCGGATGTGGATGGAAGTCACATTAGAACTCTGCTCCTAACTTTCTTCTATCGACAAATGCCAGAAGTTTTAGAGCGTGGATATATTTATATCGCTCAACCACCTTTGTATCGCTATAAAAAGGGTAAAGTCGAAATTTACATTAAAGATGATAAAGCTCTTACGGAGTTTCTACTTAAGACTAGTATCAGCTCAATTAATATAAAATCTTTAAAAGATGGAACGACTGAGGATAATTTAAAAACTTTTGTGATGAATATTTTAAGAATGAATAATTTGTTACAAAAAATGTCTGTTAAAGTTGATCCTGATTTAATTTATTATTTTATCTCAACGGATACGACTTTTAAGAAGCTCTTAAATGATGACTCTTATCGCGATCAAAAGTTTAAGGATTTTCAAAAGTGGCTTGATGATAACCCTCTTAGGGGGATACTAGAATTTAAATACGATCTTAAAGAAGATACAGAGCATAACACTTCTATGATTGAAGTGAGCACCATTCGGTACGGCCATTCATGGAAAACAAATTTAAGTAATGATTTCGCAGAATCTTCTGAGGTGAAAGAACTTCAAGAGTTATGGAAAGATCTAACGGGTGTTAGTGAGCTTCCAATGATTATTGGTACTGAAAAAGATGATATTGAGTTTACGCAATATCAAGATTTCTATGATTACTTCATGGAGCAGGGTAAAAAAGGTGCCTATATCCAACGATATAAGGGATTGGGTGAGATGAACCCAGATCAACTTTGGGAGACGACTCTCAATCCAGACAATAGGAACTTACTACGTGTGACCATTGAAGATGGGATTACGGCTGATGAAACTTTCAGCGTTTTGATGGGTGAGCAAGTTGAGCCTCGAAGAAAATTTATTCACGATAATGCCCTTCTTGTTGGCGAGCTGGATGTCTAAGGAATAGTAATGGAAGAAATTACGAATAACGGTAACGGTAGCGGTAATATTAGTAATGTTGATATCAACAAAGAGATGCGGGAAGCCTATCTACAGTACTCCATGAGTGTTATTGTAGGGCGAGCTCTGCCCGATGTACGAGATGGTTTAAAGCCGGTACATCGTCGTGTCCTCTTTGCGATGCATGAACTAAGAAATACTCACGATAAACCCTATAAAAAGTCTGCCCGTGTAGTCGGGGATGTTATCGGTAAATATCATCCCCATGGTGATGTTGCGGTTTACGATACGATCGTTCGCATGGCTCAAGATTTTTCTCTTAGATATCCCCTAGTGGATGGACAAGGAAACTTTGGTTCTATCGATGGTGATAGTCCAGCAGCACAACGTTATACAGAAGTCCGTATGACTCGTTTGGCGGAAGAGCTTCTGCAGGACATCGATAAAGAAACGGTACCATTCGGTCCTAACTACGATGACTCCCTAGAGATTCCCCTAATATTACCTGCAAAATTCCCTAACTTACTTGTTAATGGTAGCTCGGGAATTGCTGTAGGTATGGCGACAAATATTCCTCCTCATAACCTCGGCGAGGTGATCGATGGTTGCCAGGAACTTATTAAAAATCCTGAACTCACCATTGATGACTTAATGAAATTTATTCCAGGACCGGACTTTCCCTCTGCAGGTATTATTGCTGGTCGTACAGGAATATTGTCAGCGTACAAAAAAGGTCAGGGTGTGATCTCAATCAAGGCTGTTGCCGAAATTGTCCCTGCAAAAAATCATGACGAGATCATTGTTACCGAAATTCCTTATCAAGTAAATAAAGCGAGATTAATTGAAGCTATTGCAAACTTAGTGCGTGATAAGAAAATTGAAGGTATTTCCGATATTCGTGATGAGTCTTCTCGTGAGGGAATGCGAATAGTAATCGTAATAAAAAGAAATGAAAATGCGGGAGTCATACTCAATCGCCTTTACAAGTACACGCAAATGCAGGTCAGCTTTGGTATACGCCTATTGGCTCTCGATTCTAAAAATCAACCACGAACATTTAATTTAAAATCAGCTCTCGAAGCATTTTTAGAGCATAGAAAAGATGTTGTTACTAAAAGATGTATTTATGAGCTTAAAAAAGCTGAAGAACGCGCACATATATTAGAGGGATTAAAGAAAGCTCTCGATATCATCGATGAGGTCGTCCAAACTATTCGAGCCTCAAAAGAATCATCGGTAGCTCGAGAATCTTTGATGAGTAAGTTTGGTTTTAGTGAAAGACAAGCTCAGGCGATCCTAGATATGCGTTTAGCCCGCTTAACAGGTTTAGAGCGGCAAAAAATTATCGACGAGATTACAGATCTCAATGAGAAGATCGCGTGGTTAAAGTCTGTTCTAGCCGATGTCACTAAAGTATATGCAATTATTTCTGAAGAATTAGAAGAAATTAAATCTAAATACAATAATCCACGTCGTACCGAACTTACTGGTGATGTAGAAGAAATTGAGGATGACGATTTAATTACTCCTGAAGATATGGTCGTTGTAATGACCAAAAATGGATACGTAAAAAGAATCCCGCTTGATGCCTATCGCACACAAAAACGGGGCGGAAAGGGTCTAAAAGGTTCAAATACGCGAGAAGAAGATGTTGTGGCTAAGATTTTTGTGGCCAATACTAAAACGGACTTACTCGTGTTCTCTGACAAAGGGAAGGTATATTGGAGTAAAGTCCATAAACTTCCTCAGGGATCTCGAACATCAAAGGGTCGTGCGATTGCAAATGTAGTACAGATTGACGGGAAGGAAACAGTTCAGGCAGTGATGCCCGTAGAAGATTTCAATCCAGATAAGTTTGTAGTTCTCCTTACTAAGAAGGGCATTATAAAGAAATCTTCATTAAAGAATTTTTCTAAACCGCGACCGTCCGGAATTATCGCTCTTACAATTGATCTAGATGATGAGCTATTAGGAGCGCGAGTTTCTGATGGCAAATGTGACATCTTTGTCGCCACTAAAAATGGTATGTCTATTCGCTTTAATGAATCAGATGTGCGACCTATGGGCCGTACGGCGCGTGGTGTGAAAGCTATAAGCTTAGGAAAAGATGATCATGTTGTAGGTATGGAGGTATTCGAAGATGGTGAAGAAACCTCGAATCTCATTGTGACCTCAGGTGGTTATGGGAAGCGAACTCCAATTTCAGAATACCGCTGTCAGAGCCGTGGTGGTGTCGGAATTATTACGCAAAAAATTAATGATAAAGTTGGCGAAGTTATTGGTACTAGAAAAGCATCGGATGAAGATGATTTGATGGTTTCAACAGACAAGGGTCAGGTAATTAGAATGAATTGTGCCGATATTTCTATCATGGGGAGAAATACTCAAGGTGTCCGAGTCATTAATTTAAATGGTGACGAAAAAGTCGCAAGCTTGGCTGTTCTCAATGAAGAAGATGATGAGAGCCCTGAAGATAGTGAAAAGTCTGAATAAAATAGGAGTGCTACTTTTCGTAGCACTTTTTATTCAAGCCTGTACTTCTTCCGTTGAATTAGATTTTAAACGCGGACAAAAGGCATTCGATAAACAGGAGTACGAACAAGCTCTAAGCTACTTTGATAAAGTCATCAGTCGATCAAAAGAGTCTGATTATGGGATTCAGGCCGCGAAGTTAGCTGCGAATATTGCCTTCTTCAATATAAAAGAATTTAAAAAAGCCTTAAAATATTATAAATATATAGTTATTAACTCTCAAGTTCAGTCCGAACAAATTGAAGCGCAAAAGAAAATAGCCGAAATAGTATTTAATCACCTTTCTGATTACAAGCAGTCAATTACTGAATATACACGACTTCTTAATCTTCCACATAGTGAAGAAGAAGGGCGAAAATATAAATTTACTGTAGCAAAAGCTTATTTCTTCACTAGCAATTTTTATCAAGCAAAGGTTGAGGTCGAGTCATTGATCGATAAGAAAATTGAGGACCCAAGAAATTTTGATCCACTACTTCTGAAGGCAAATATACTACTCACCACCAAAAAAGTAGATGAGGCCATAGAGATCTTTGAAAAAGTAATTAAGCACTTCCCTGAAAAGAGCGTAAAAGACAGAGTGGTCCTGAGTTTGGCTGTCTGCCATGAAGAAAAGAAGCAGTTTGCAGAAGCTATTGATATTCTCAATAAAGAAATGAATTCAAGTTTTGAAGAAATCGAGCAAGAAATTCGCAGAGATATCAACTCGCGAAGCCTTAACGACCCCAAAAACTATAATAGTCTGAGTCTTCTTCTTAACCTTTATCTTCTCATCGGAAACAAAAAAGAAGCAGAGAACATCCGCACTACGATCCGGCAGTTTTTCGTGAATGAATTTAATAAATCTGGCGTCGGTCCACTTATTGATATTGCTATGAAGTCTTCTCCTCCCCAGCCAATCCGCTTTGCCGATGATTCCTTACACGCAGCGACATTTGACTACATCTATTATCTGGCCGAGAGGGTCTATCAACTTCACCAAAGAAAAGCCCTAATGCCGGGTGCGCGAGGCCTTAGAAAGTAATGAAAAGAGAGTATCTTGTTTTTATGGGTATGGGTTTTGAGCTCACTGCCCTTATCATAGCGGGCATATATGTAGGTGGACATCTAGACAAGACCTACTCTCTTAAAGGCCTTGGAGTGGCTGGAGGATGCCTTCTAGCCCTTGTCTTGTGGATTATCCACTTGCTCAGGCTCGTTTATCAGCTTAATAAGTCGGAAAACGAAAGATCTTAGATGCTCTCCTTTCTTATCGTACATGTGATTTTTTCAAGTATCTTAATGGTTTCTTCATTTCTTTTTTTCAAAGACCAATGGGCAATTTCGTTTGGCGTGGGAAGTCTCTTTTCCATTTTCAACGCGGCACTTCTCGGTTTTGTCTGGCAGTGCATATTAAATAAAAAAAGGATTGCCCTAGCTATTAGTGTCATTGTATTTAAGTACGCGTTTTTCATAGTACTTATCTATCGAATGGCTACATCCAAATCTCTCGATCTCGTGGGACTGAGTCTTGGAATAGCAAGTATCGCAGGAGTCGGTATTGTTTGGAGTTTTTGGAAGATAGGGACTACAAAACGAGAGGAAAATAATAGTGGCTTCATTTAATTTCGTAGAAATGATTCCAGGAGTAACTCACGCAAATGCTCACGTTGCTACCGCAGCCGTTGTCACAGGAATTATCACACTCACAGCCGTTGCTGGCCGAGCAGCCATTGGTAAAGGCGAAGCAGCGATCGAGCCTTCAGGTAAACTTTCCCTAAAAGCCATTTTTGAATCCATCATGGATTTTATGTATTGGCTGAATGATATGATTCTCGGTAAGTCCGGGAGAAAATACATACCTTTCTTTGGATCTATTTTCATATTTGTCTTCGTGAATAACATTTTTGGACTGATACCTGGAATGGCTCCTGCTACTGAAAATTTCAATACCGGTTTTGCTGTGGGAATGTTTTCATTTGTCTTTTACAACTGGTATGGACTTAAAGAAGATGGCCTTGCTTATCTAAAACATTTTTTAGGGCCGATGCTATTCTTGGCACCCCTAATGTTAGTGATCGAAATCATTTCTCACTTCGTAAGACCCGTTAGTTTGGGGCTTCGTCTCGGTGGTAACATGACTGGTGACCACCAGGTATTGGCTTCGTTTCTTGAATTAACCGGAGTGGGTGTTCCAGTTATTTTTTATTTCTTTGGTTTGTTTGTCTGTTTTATTCAGGCTTTTGTTTTTACTTTGTTATCAATGGTTTATGTGATGATGGCATCACACCACGATTAATATAGAGGAGAATTAGATGAAAAAATATTCTAGAATTTTATGGGTGATTGCCGGTACTCTAGTAGCTTTACCTGCTCTTGCTCAAGATGGCGCTCAAATGAACGAAATGGCTAATCTTGTTGCAGTTCTTAAAGACAACGGTGGTCTTATTGCTTTAGGTGCTTGTTTAGGTATCGGTTTAGCTGCTTTCGGTGGTGCTGCTGGACAAGGTCGTGCTGCTGCTTCTGCTCTTGAAGGTATTGCAAGAAACCCAGCCGCTTCTGGTAAGCTTCTTGTACCACTTGTTTTAAGCTTGGCACTTATCGAATCACTTATCATTTTCTCACTTTTGATCGCTCTTCAAGTAGCCGGAGTTCTTGGTGACTCTTTCGGTCCACTTATTGAAGCTGCTAAGAAAGTTGCAGGACTAGAGTAATAGTTAAGCGTTTTATTTTGATAAAACCTCGTCTGACGGCGAGGTTTTTTTTTGCCTTTTGTCTGCCTATCTATTCTTAAATTCTTTTTGTATTTCAAATATTTAAAACCAAATGCTCGTTTGTCCGATAAAGTATTGATGAGGATTTTGGTTTTCTATTATGTCTAGTGGGATTGAAGGTAAGAATGTCCTTTTTTTGGTGAAGGACAAAAATAATATTAAGGCCACATCGACTTTTCTCGAACGAAGAGAATTGAATACCTATGTTTGTGACGATCTCAAAGAAGCCATCCGAATTATGGATAATACTCCTCCCGACTTTCTGTGCTTGAGTGTGAACTACCCCCACCCAAAAGTGACTCATATACCTAAACTCATCTCGAGTACTTTTGGCGTAGAAACCATAATGCTCGCAGAAAAAAACACTAAGAAGGCTGTACAGCTACTTTCTCAGGCAAAATCAAGACATGTATTATTTGGCGATGTTAGTGGTCCTTCTATGCTTATGAAAATTAGGCGAATTGTTAAAGATCAGGAAGAGGAAGTAGAGATCAAGAAGGCGTCTGAGAAGTCTTCGTCAGCTTCTGGAGCAAGTGGTACTCAAGTAATCAAAAGCTCTGGTCCGAGGAAAAAAGAAAGCTATCACGTACAATCGAGTAGTGATAACCAAAGTGCGACGATCTCAGGTAGCAAGAAAAAAAACAAAACAATGATCTTCACCAAGACTGAAGAGGAAAAGGCTAAAGAAAAAGGACCTGGTTTTTATAATCCTCAGGAGAATTCAGAAAAAGGCAATAAATCGAATCAACCGAAGATAGGCGGATCACTTAATAGTCCTTTCTCGACTCCGAGTAGAAAAAAGGATATGAATTTAGATCCCTTCGGTGAGTCAGAAGAAGAGCTAGATGAAGCGGCTGAAAACGAGTCAAATTCCACCAATGAAACTAAAAATAAAACTAAAAATAAAAATAAAAAGTCTTCTAAAAAGAAAAACTCTCAATCAGCTAACCCTTTTGAAAACTCCTCAGCGCCTGAAGTTGAACCAGAAACTACAGAACCTGAAGAAGAATTCGAAGAAGAGCAGGATTCGCCCTTTTCTGACCTTATCGATGCTTCTGGTGGGTTGTTTGCGCTCCCTCCGGTAGCTACCGAGTCTAAAGTAGATAATAATTCATCAGAAGATCAAATTGATCTTGAGAGTGACGAGGCGAAAGAATCAAGCAAAGTTCCTAGTGAGAATAAAAACGCTAAAGGTAATTATCAAAACCAACCACAAAATAATTTAGCCAATGAAAATGGTAGCTCTAAAGCAGTAAACAAAGGTCATGGTGTTTTCGTTGGCAAAAAAGGTGAAGATAAAAAGCCTACGGTAAGCGATCAAGAATCTGATTTTGGGCAATCTGGAATCGGGTATATGCCCGATCAAAAACAATCAAGCAAAGAAAAAGACTCTGGATATGTCGATCTTGATGCTGAATTATCGGGAACTAGTAAGACTTCAAAAGACAATTCAAGTGAATTTGATATTCCAAATCCTGATCAGGGAAAACCTGGTAAAGAAAAAAAGAACACTCCCTTATCCAGCTTCGATCCATTCGCAAGTCTCGAAGAAAAAGAGAAATCCTCAAAAGAAAATACGAATACCAATGAAAGTACCTCAGACTCAAGGGATAAACCCACCTACAAAGAACACAACCAAACGGCACAGGCAAAATCACAAGACTACAGAGAAAATTCCCAAACAGAATATGAAAACAATTCTGAAGACGAACCTAAAAATGATGCAGGAAAATCAGGACAAGGTGTCTTTGTAGGTAAAAAAGGTGAAACAGTTAATCCGTTTGCAGGTGAAAAGAGTCTAAAGCCAAAAGAAGACTATTTAGAGGAGTCTGATTTTAAGTCCTTTAAAAGCTCTATTGATCTGGCTATCGAACAAATTTGTGATGTCGAATCACGTTTAAAGAGCTCGATAGAAACGACCGAAAAAATGGGATTTATACCAATTGATTCGGGAAGGTATTGTGGTTACCTCACCGTAGCTATCGCTGAAACACAAGAATTACGTGGAGTCCTTCTTCAAGAATTAGGGATTAATATCGCTGAAAATCTTTTTGAAATGGGTGAGAATATTGAACCCGATGAGGCCGTAATACTAGATATTTCAGACCCGGACCTCATAAATTGGGCAAAAAAGAAGAGCCAGGTGTTGATTGAATCACAACACAATGGAGCTGAAATCATAGTTAGTTATATCCCTAAAAACCAGGCACTACCAATCATTGTAGAAGCCTCGACTGATATGTTAACTATCGATGTTATCGATATTGAACCAGGTAAGTTGCTAGACTTTGAAACTTACCTTCACCTTCCCAAAAACAACAAGTACATTCGATATAGTCGCACCGGAAGCACTTTCTCAGAAAAACAGATCGATAAATTATCAAAGAAGGCAAAGGGCCGCGTTACTATCAAGCAAGATGATAATTACAATTTCAAGAAAAACTATATTGAAAAGTCTGTGAATGAAGAGTTGGAACAATTTAAAAAGACTGCTCCCGCTAAAAAGAAAAAGGCGTCTTAGTGAATTATTTATTTTTTCCTGAAAAGAGTTAGAGTTCCTAGAGGCATTAATAAGAAGAAATACACAAGCCAATTAAAGCTAGCATCAGCAGTGGGCCTCATAGCTTGCATACTACATCCTGATCCTTTTTGATTCCGATAATAAATGTCAGATATGTTAGGATCTGAAGCTGGCGGAAGGCTTTGGCCACATGTGATCCCATAGCAGCTTGTATCCTGGGTTGGAGACCAAGATCGCGCAAGAAGAACGGCTTTTTCAGCATCTATTATGGGGTAGACTTTTTCTGTTCGTGTTAAGTTGTTTTCGATAACTGTTTTTAAGGTGGCCGATTCAACGAGAATTTGCATAATATCTCGGGCACTGAGGTCCATATTGATGCTCTTTACTAATGCTGCTACACCAGCAACAAAGGGAGCAGCCATTGAGGTGCCCTTCAAAAGCCCATATCCTCCAATATCTTCGGGGTAGGTGGAGAGAATAAACTCTTCTCGCCCATAGCTTCCATAGGCGGAGTCACCTCCTGGTGCTAAAATATCAACGGCCAATCCATAGTTTGAAAATTGAGAAAGTTCGTCGGAAGAATTAATTGAACCGACAGTAAAGACACCGGGAATTCCGGCCGGCGTTGTAAATTGAGCGACTAAGGCTTCATTACCTGCAGCTACAATTGGAAGTACGTTATTATCAAGTGCGTATTGAAAAGCATCGATTTCAGCTTGTCCAGGTTGATAACCGCTACCCCAACTCGCATTAATTATGTGAGCCCCATTATTTACAGCATAGTAAACGCCATCGAGTAGATCTGAAATTCTTGCGTATTGTCCGAAATCGGGGAAACCCTTGATGGCCATAATTTTTGAATTCCAAGTAGCCCCAGAGATTCCTTTTCCATTATTACCTCGAGCTGCAGCGATACCGGCGACATGTGTTCCGTGGGCGGCATTACTTCCCTGCCCCGGGCGAGGGTCACCATCATTTTCTGCTGTATCACATCCATAGATGTCATCGATACATCCGTTGTTGTCATCATCGAAACCGTCAATTCCACCGACTTCATTTTGATTAATCCAGATATTCTGATGAAGGTCTTCATGATCGATGTCAATTCCCGAGTCTATTACGGCTATAATAACTTCTTCTGATCCGGTAGTAAGCTCCCATGCCTTTGGAAGATTCATATTACCTATGGCCCATTGGCTTACAATCTGAGGGTCATTGGGAATTTTCCCTAACTGAACGAGACAATTTCTTTGAACTGACAAAACTCCATCAGTCTTTTTAATTTGAGTTATTGAGGATTCATTGGCTTCGACTAATGCGAGACTTGGGGGGTCTACCAAATTTGAGGTTTTGAGTGAGCCTTTTTGCTTTATAGGTGGTTGGTGGATAAGTTTAAAGTTCTGGCTCAATTTACTTATTGAATTCAATGCTTTTGCTGACTTGCCCTGACTGTCTACCTCAACTTTAAAGCGAATAAGATATTCACCCTCAGTGTATCCGAGCGTACCGCACTCTCCGCTTTCTGAATGAGCCGAGGCTGACTGGACTAAAGATGTGGACAATAAAGAGACGAAAACAAGTCGTAATACAAAAGGCATACTGTCCTTTCGGAGGTAGCCTTTTGAACTGAAGGTCTTATTTCTAAGGACCTGTTAATTTGAATATATTAAAAACTTTTAGACCTTTGGCGTGGACCTACAAAAGTGGTTTTACTAGGGATTCAATTTCATTTTGAATTCGGCTGAGCCCTTCCTGAGAATTAGACTCAAAGCGTAATACCAACACGGGTTGAGTGTTTGAAGCCCGCGCCAATGCCCAGCCATCTTCGTAACTGATGCGAACGCCATCAATCATATTCACTTTGTAGTGGTCAGTATCTTTGGCAAACTTTTCCTGAAGGAATTTAACGATCGATTGCTTCTTTTCTTCGGTCGTATCGATTCGAATCTCAGGAGTGTTGTAAACATTTGGCAAACCTGCCAGTAATTCCGAAGGTCTTTTACCAGTTTGTGCCAATATCTCAATGAGCCTTAGTCCGGCGTAAAGAGCATCGTCATAACCGTAATTTTTATCGGCAAAGAAAATATGACCAGATAGTTCTCCACCAAATGGAGCTTTCTCCTCTTTAATTTTATTCTTTATCAGACTATGCCCGGTCTTCCACATGATTGCTTCTCCACCAAGCCGAGTAATGTCGTCATAAAGTCGATTCGAACATTTTACATCACCAATGATTTTAGAGCCGGGATTAGTTTTTAATAGATATCTAGAAACTAAGATCATTAGTTCATCGCCAAGAATCGGACGCGCATTTTCGTCAATTATTGCAATTCGATCGGCATCACCATCAAATCCAATACCGATGTCGGCGTTATTCTCGAGAACCGCTTTTTTCAAATCCTCTAGGTTTTCTTCGACTGTAGGGTCTGGATGGTGGTTTGGAAAGTGCCCATCCGGTTCTTCGAAAAGAATCACTGGATTTAACCCGACTCCTTCATATAGCTTTTTTGCAATAACTCCAGCTGCTCCATTACCACAATCAAGGACGACTTTTATATCTTCCAATCCCTTAAACTCAGGAATATATTTTTCTAAGTAAGGAGTAAAAATATCGAAATCCTTAGTAACCCCTCTTGAGCGGTCAATACTCAAATCCTCCCCAGACTCGAGCTCTTTTCTCAATTCTTGGATTTCCTCACCGAATATCGTTGTTTTTCCGAGGCTTATTTTGAATCCATTGTAATCAGGTGGATTGTGTGAACCAGTAATCATGATCCCACCATGGGCTTCGGTGTGGAACATAGAAAAATAAGAAATCGGAGTAGTTACTAAACCCAACCTTAAAACGTTTCCACCTTCTCTACTAATTCCATCGACAATTTTTTCCATTATTCCAGGACTAGAGAGCCGTGCATCGTAACCAACTGTAATAATTGGCGGTTCAGCGTCTGGATTCTTCTTTCTTACGAATCGGCAAAAAGCTTCGCCTAATTGTCTACAGAAATCGAGGTCGTAGTCTTTTTCATAGACGCCGCGAATATCATACTCTCTAAAAATAACCGGATTAAACATCTATACCTTCTTTTTTGAAGTTTTTGTTTGAGGAGATACGCTCAAGTCGATTTTTTGCTTAGCTAACTTAATAACCCATTCAATTGCCTCTACCATTGAGGATGGATCAGCTTTGTTTTTGCCAAAGATATCTTTAGCTGTTCCATGATCAACACTCGTTCGAATAAAGGGTAAGCCCATGGTTATATGAACACCCGAATGTTGCCCGTGAATCATTTTGAAGGGAATTAACCCTTGGTCGTGATAATTCGCTACATAAACGGCGTAGTTTTTCCACTTAGATTCTAGGAAAGCGACATCCGGAACAACGGGACCTTCAATGCGATCGGATTTTTTATAATCCTTAAGCACGACATGGTGATAAGACTTTTCATCTTTACCGATCATACCCTCTTCCCCAGAATGAGGATTGAGTCCCAGTAAAGCTATGGACTTTTTCTGTTGTGATCGGGGTAGTAAATCTCTAACGCGAACAGCGGCTCGAATAGAAGACTTTAAGATTTTTCCGTTTATGGTCTTACTGATTTCATCAATCGGAATATGCCCTGTGGCTAGAATTACAGAAAATTTATTTCCTATAAATGCCATATGAACAGTTTTTCGTTTTGCAATTCTCTGCAAAATTTGAGTATGGCCAATATCATCGAAGCCAGCATCTTTAATTGTAGTCTTAGAAAGTGGAGCGGTTGCTAATCCGTCAACATGGCCGAATTGGCTGGCTTTAGCACATTGTTCTACCCAGACAGCTGGATTGAGGTGGCTGGCAATATCCAGAATTTCTTTATGGCTTGAAGGGTTATGTTTTAGTGCTTGCGCCCAACTTCCAACAGTCTGTCTCTTATACACTCCATCGATAATATCTAGATATTTCTTAGGAGCGCTTGGAGATCTCCATAGGTAAAAGGTAACATCCCTTTTTGGTTTCACTTTAGCGAGGGCTTTGGCGGTAATTTCCATACCAATGCCATCGGTATCACCTGTAGTAATACAAATCTTTAAAGGTTTTTTCACTTTTAATTAATCCGAATGAAAGACTCGTTTTTCTTTTCTTCAATCCAAAATTGAAATTGCGTCTTAAAAGCATCGGCAAATAATTTTGTTCGAATCTGATTTTTAATTTCGGCGAGTTTTGGATCCGGAATCAATTTTTTCTTAACGACTTTTAAAATATGATAACCACCAGGGCCCTTAACCGGTTTCGAGTATTCACCGATTTGTAACTTTTTTACTGCCTTTTCAAAACTTTTAACCATTTCACCGTCTTTAAAGTTACCGAGCATACCGCCAGTCGTGTAGTTAGGGTCCTCGCTGTAATCAGAAGCTAGAGAATTAAAATCTTCTCCTTTTTTAAGTTTGCTATAAACTTCTTCTGCTCTTTTCTTTGCAGCAGCTTCATTTCTTTTGGATTTGGAAATCAAAATATGAGCCAATGAATATTCAAATACTTGGCTAGAAACATCTTTATTATTTTTTAAGTAGTAGGCCGCAACATCCTCTTCAGAAATTTTAATTTTAGAATTAATTTCTTTTTCTACAAGAGATCGTCGTTCAATCGATTTACGAATAAAATCTTGATACTCCGAAAAAGGCATTCCCTGGCCCTTCAGCGCCTCAATTAATTGCCCACGATTAATGCCGTTTCTTTTGGCGATACTTCTAATTTCTTGTTCAATCCTTTCAATGGTCACGTTGAGTTCAAGTCTTTGAATTTCAGTATCGATTATTTTGGATTGAATTAGTTTATCGAGGAGCACAGTTTTGTTTTTTAAAGCTTTTTGACGTTCTTGATCATTGGGTATGATCAGATCATCTGTAAGTGTTCCAGCTTTGAGTTTCGTTCTAAACTCTTCAACATCGGATTTTAAAATCATTTCGTCATTTACGATGGCAACAACTTCCTCGACAATTCGAGCGGCACTCGTATTAACGGCTACTAATAAAACTAAAAAAACTAAGAGGCTTTTCAATTAAGATCCTTTTGTTTGTACAAATACTGCGTCGATCAGTTCATCGTCTCTGAATACCCTGGTTTTTCGAACTCGCTCTTCAAGCCAAGAAGTGTATAGGGTTTTCTCCTTCTCTGCCTTCAAGAGCCGACGTATCTTATCCTTAGCATCATTCAGGGACAAATTACCAGCCTTCTGTTTCTTGAGTACTTGATAAATATGAAATCCATAGGGGCTTTTTAACACGGCGCTTCGTCTACCAACCCGCATTGTGAAAGCCTTATCAAATACTTCTAAAACTCCCTTTTCGATCCAGTCGGTTTCCCCTTCATTTTCAGCTTCGTGGAGATTTTCTGAAAACTTAGAGGCGAGCTCTTTAAAGCTTTTACCCTTCTTCAGTTCCTTTTCTATTCGACGGGCATCACTTTCTTTTTTCAATACAATTTGTCTTAGTTTTACAGCAGCTTTGCGTTTGAAAAGGTTCTCGTTTTTTTTGTAGAATTCTTTGATCTCACTGTCAGTGGGCTCTTCAATTTGTTTTCCCAAGAATTCAAACAACTTTTCTTTTAAGAGTTGTTTTTCAATGAGATCTTGCCACTTTTCTAAACTCAAATTTTCTTGGGCCAGTACCCTTCTCAAGGGATTATCATCTGGATAATTTTCTCGCAGCTCCCTTACCTTATTAGAAAGCTCTTCTTTTGACACACTTACATTTTTTTCCTTTGCCCAGATGGAAACAATGCAATCGACAATGAAATCAGAAATAATATTTTCCTTAATTCGATTTAAATTTGCGGGATCTTTTGCTGATAATGAGTCGTGATTTTTTATTTTTCTCGAAAGGATGTCTGAAAACTCTTTAGTCGACATCTCTATATTATCAACCTTAACCACGGTTTTTTGTGAATAGTCGTCTTGACTTGTACAAGCAAATGAGAAAATTAAAAAAAGTGTGAGGAGATATTTCATACACGAATCCCTGGGAAGGACTCGCAAAAGGCTATTTTACGAGTCTTTTATTAACAGAGATATTATATTTACTTTTTAATTTTTTAAAGAAATCATCGAATAAACTTTTTCTTTTTTCCTCAAAGACCGCTGCGCGTATTTTTGACTTATCGGCATCCTCAAAACTTCTTCTTCCTGTGACTTTCACGATGTGAAAACCTTCTTTAGTACGGATAAGCTTAGGCACGATGCGCCCCGTTTTAACCTGTTTAATCGCGTTGTAATAGTTGGGAACAAGGGTAATGCGGTTTTGCCAGCCAACATCACCGCCAATATTCTTATTGAGGACATTGTCAGAATAGAGCTTAGCCAGTTCGGCAAAGGGCCTATTACTCTTTTTTACTTGCGCAAAAATTTCTTCCGCCCGTTTCTTTGTAGCTGCAACTTGCTTTGCAGTGGCATCTTTTCGGTGTTCGAAAAGAATGTGAGACGTTCTAATTTCAGGATTTCTTCTATAGTGGGCCTTCATCTCTTTATTGGAGACGCGGATATTTTTTACTTTTTTTGAAAGTTCCTTTTCGAGGAGCGACTTATACAGTTGTTGTCGAATGAGTTCTTGTACAATAGGGTCGCGATCAAGATTTCGTTTTTCTGCTTCTTGAACTCCAATTTCATATCGAATGAGATCTTCTAAGAATAAATCTTTACTAGGTGCATTCGCTAGATTTTTAACTTGATCATATTTGCTGTTGAATTCCTTGAGGGTAATCTTCTTTTTTCCAACAGTGGCAATGACCTGTCCGAAGGCGGTTGCCGACACAAATAAAAGTAGGAAGCTAATCGCCAGGCTCAAAATTGGTTTTTTACGCATCATAATATTCCTCAAAATCCTTTTAAGAATACTCTACTTACAGGCTATCCTTCCTCACTGGTCGCCGCAATGAGTTTAGCCGCTCGCTGCCGAGCATCATTTATTCGAAACTTTAGATCTTTCGCCAGTTTAGGATCACGACTGTCTTCTTCTCTAGCAGGTGCTCGCATGGGCTCGCCAACCACGACCTGGACCTTGGTAAAGGGAAGAGGAAGAAAGGATTTATTCCAGGCTTTTTCAAAGACGTGTTTCTTATTAACTGCCACCGAAAGTGGATAGATATCTGCCTTCAACCGTTTTGAGATTTCGAAAACTCCCGGTTTAATTTCGTATATAGGACCTTTAGGGCCATCAACCGCAACGCTTGGATTCCACCCTTTTTTTGCGAGACGAAAAATTCCCTTTAGAGCGGCTGCGCCTCCTCGGGTTGAAGAACCCCGGGAAACTTCTGAACCTAAAAGTTCAGCGGCCTTAGCCATCAGACTTCCATCCTTACTGGTCGAAGCCATTATGGAGCAGTGATATCGTTTTAAAAGATAAAGGATTCCCAATTCATCTCCATGCCAGTGAGCTATTACCAAGAGTTTCTTTTCTTTAAGGTTCTTTTTAAATTCCTCATTTTCTTCGTAACGAATTCGCCATGACCAGTAGAGGAGCTTATAAACAGCAAAAATTAAATAGGGCAGTACGTAATTTCGAAACATGCCATGGGCCTCATTATCAATATTATCGACAGTCATTAATGCTGTCTTCATCCGTAGGATGACTTTTTCAATAATAACATTAGAAAGAAGAGAGTTTACCTAAGATTTACAAAAAAAGCCGAGTCGATCACAACTCGGCTTAGGGATACTAAATGTTTTTTCGATTAAAGGCTGGCTTTAAGTTGCTCAGTTAATTTGGGAACAACCTCAAAGGCGTCTCCGACTATACCGTAGCTCGCCTTTTGAAAAATTGGCGCATTTTCATCAGTGTTAATCGCGACTATAACTTTGCTTCCACTCATTCCAGCTAAGTGCTGAATAGCGCCAGAAATTCCGACTGCGATATACAAAGAGGGAGCAACAGTCTTACCTGTTTGCCCAACTTGCATAGAATGGGGAACCCAACCAGAGTCAACAACAGCACGTGAAGCACCAACTGTTGCATTAATGACATTGGCGAGTTCTTCGAGCATCTCAAAGTTCTTTGCTTCTTTTAAGCCTCTGCCACCAGAAACAATTCGATCCGCTTCTGTGAGATCGAGTTTTTCTGATTCACCTTTTATAATGTCTTTAACTTTTAGAGTTTCGTTTTCGGTACCAGCGTCTAATGCTTTGATTTCGCACGTACTAGATTCAGTTCCTTCAAGAACAGGTAACTGGTTGGCCCGCATAAGTACAATGCTCGTTCCTTCTAATTTTAAATTCACACCGGCCGAGCACTTTGCTGAGTACATTGGGCGACGCAAATGAATACCACCATCAAATGAAAGCTCAGTACAATCGTTAATAAAGCCGGCATCGAGGCGAGCTGCGACTCTAGCGAGTACATCCTTGGTCATCGCATTAGAAGAGGCAAGAACCAGGTTTGCGCCACTTTGCTTAATAGCTTCTGCAAAAAACTGCGTGAAACTTGTTGGGTTGTATTGAGTTAAAGAAGCTTGATTAAAAAGCTGCGTGACACCGTATTTCTGTAACTCTTCTTTAATGCTATCAGCACCCTCGCCTGCAAGAGCAGCGCTGATGGTTTTCCCTTTTCCGACAAGGCTAGAAAGGAGTTCTTTAGTTCCCTTTTTAAGGCTACCATTTTGTAATTCTGCTACGACTAAAATATTTTCCACAGGTGCCTCCTAAAGAACCTTAGCTTCTTCACGAAGAAGTTTTACGAGTTCGCTTACTTGCGCCGCAGAGTCTCCTGTAAGCATTTTCACAGGTTCTTTATCTGCTGGCATTTGATATTGATTGAGTTGAATTTTTACGTCATCAGAACTGAGGCCAAGATCACTGAGAGTCATTTCTTTTATGGGCTTTTTCTTGGCTTTCATAATATTTGGAAGACTTGCAAAACGAGGCTTGTTTAAACCCTTTGTTGCTGTGATGAGGCCTGGAAGTTTCATTGTGAATACTTCTTTAGTGCCGCCTTCAACTTCTCGCTCCGCGGTCCATTCATCGCCCGCTGATTCAAGTTTACTAACAACTCCAACATGGGGGATTTCGAGAAGCTCAGCCAGCATGGGGCCAATAGCTGACTCATTGTCGTCGATACTTAAAACGCCTGTGAAAACTGCTGAAAACTCACCTTCGGCCTTGATCGCTTTGGCAATAGCTTTAGCCATGGTAAGGCTGTCTAGGGAGTTTGCTTCATCGATAAGTATTCCATCATCACATCCCATCGCCATTGCGGTTCTTAGAGAATTGGTTAGGCGCGCTTTAGGCCCAACACTAACTACTGTTACCGTGGCGCCTTGGTTTGGTTCTTTGATTTTAACAGCCTCTTCGATGGCGAATTCATCGTAGGGGTTTACAATCCATTTAACACCATTACTATCGATGTCACTGTTATCAGGTTTTAGTTTAATTCGCGTCTCAGTATCTGGGACTTGCTTAATACAGACAAAAATTTTCATTGGAACCCCTTTCCTAATAGAGCATACCTGCCACGGACCAGGCATTAGGTCAATATAGTGCCTAGTTTCAAAGCTTGATTTTGCCCTTTAAACACCATTGTTCAAAAATATTTGAACTAAAAGATGTTTTGCGTTATTACTAGGGGCCTAAATTGAAAACCTATTGAAACTGTATCTTTACACTGAGCATCTGACAGGTTAAAGATGATTAGAAATATTAGGTATTTAGCATAAAAACAAGACTTTCCGAATTGATGGGGATTCACGTGAACTATTTATTATCTTCAATTGGTAGAAAGCAACTTATGGGAATATCGGGCCTGATTATGACCGGCTTTGTTGGTGGTCATATGGCAGGAAACCTAAGTATGTTTATTGGTCCCGAAGCATTTAATTCCTATGGGCACGCTATTGTTTCTAACAAACCACTTTTATATGGAACTGAAGTTGTCCTTCTTCTTGCTCTTCTCACCCACTTTGTAATGGGTATTTGGCTCACACGAGAAAATAAAAAGGCCCGTAAAGGTAAATATGCGAAGCCAACTAATGGTGACAAGTCAGCGCAGTTCGCATCGAAAAGTATGATTTATCACGGAATTGCTTTACTTGGTTTTATCATTTGGCACTTGTTAACCTTTAAGTTTGGCAACCACTACGATGTCACTTATGACGGCGTTATGATGCGAGACCTTTTCACTTTGATGGTTGAAAAGTTTAATCAACCTCTCTACGTCGCTGGTTACGTGGCATTGATGTTGACCGTCGGAGTTCATTTAAGTCATGGCTTTTCGTCATCGTTTCAATCACTTGGTTTTAATCACCCTCGGTATACTCCAAAAATTAAAACATTAAGTTTTCTGTATGCAACCGTGGTTGCCCTCGGATTTTTGAGTATGCCGATTTACATTTACTTGGTTTACTAGAGAAGGGTTGGTCATAATGAATAAATTAGATTCACAAGTACCTTCGGGATCATTAGACGGACTTTGGACACAACATAAATTCGATATGAAGTTAGTAAACCCAGCTAACCGCAGGAAGTTCGAAGTTATTGTTGTAGGAACAGGATTAGCGGGAGCATCGGCTGCGGCGACATTGGCCGAACAAGGCTATAAAGTAAAAACTTTTACCTTTCACGACTCTCCAAGAAGAGCTCACTCAATTGCGGCTCAGGGTGGAATTAATGCAGCTAAAAACTATCAAAATGATGGTGACTCAGTTTTCCGTCTATTTTATGACACTGTAAAGGGTGGGGACTTTCGCTCGAGAGAAGCAAATGTCTATCGATTGGCCGAAGTTTCGTCTAATATTATCGATCAGTGTGTCGCTCAAGGGGTTCCTTTTGCCCGAGAATACGGTGGAACTTTAACGAATCGATCGTTTGGTGGGGCTCAAGTATCGAGAACCTTTTATGCACGTGGGCAGACAGGGCAGCAACTTTTGATTGGCGCTTATCAGGCAATGTCTAAACAGATCGCCAATCACTCCATTGAAAATCATGTACGAAAAGAAATGCTCGATTTAGTTATTGTCGACGGCCGAGCTCGGGGAATAGTGGTTAGAGATTTAACTACAGGGAAACTCGAAAAACATACTGCTGACGCTGTTGTTTTATGTACTGGTGGTTACGGGAACGTCTTTTATCTTTCGACCAATGCTATGAACTCAAATGCGACAGCTGCTTGGCGTTGTCATAGAAGGGGCGCTTATTTTGCGAACCCTTGTTACACGCAAATTCACCCGACGTGTATTCCCCAAAGTGGAGAGGGCCAGTCAAAACTCACATTGATGTCAGAATCTCTTCGAAATGACGGTCGAGTTTGGGTGCCGAAAGATCAGGGCGATAAAAGACATCCCCGAGAAATATCTGATGCCGAAAGAGATTACTATCTCGAAAGAGTTTACCCAAGCTTTGGAAACCTTGCTCCAAGGGATGTCGCTTCCAGACAAGCCAAGTACCGAGTTGATGAAGGCAAAGGAGTTGGAGAAACCGGAGTGGCTGTCTTTCTCGATTTTGCCGACGCTATTAAAAGATATGGCGAGCAAAAAGCCCATGAAGGTGCTTCTCAAGAAGAAATTATTAAGTTGGGAAAAGAAGTTGTTAGTGAAAAGTACGGCAATCTTTTTCAGATCTATCAACAAATTACGGGTGAGAACCCCTATGAAGAACCCATGAGAATCTATCCCGCTGTTCACTATACAATGGGTGGATTATGGGTGGATTACCACCTACAAAGTACGATTCCAGGTTTATTTGTGGCTGGAGAAGCCAACTTTTCAGATCATGGTGCTAACCGCCTTGGCGCATCGGCATTGATGCAAGGTTTAGCCGATGGTTATTTTGTAATTCCTTATACTGTTGGTAACTATCTTGGTTCGACTAAATTAGATCCAGTCGATACTAATAATGATGCATTCAAGGCAACCGAAGATGAAACGCAGTCAAGAATTAACAAATTGATTGGTGTTAAAGGTTCTAAGTCAGTCGATCATTTCCACAAAGAGCTTGGAAAAATTATGTGGGAATACGTCGGGATGGCTCGAGACAAAAAGGGTCTTGAGAAAACAATCGAAGAAATCCCTAAACTTCGAGAGGCCTTTTGGAATGATGTTCTTATTCCGGGAGACCCCCAAGCGATGAACCAAGAGCTAGAAAAAGCCGGTCGAGTGGCTGACTTTTTAGAACTTGGAGAACTCATGGCACGGGATGCTCTCACCAGAGAGGAGTCTTGTGGAGGTCACTTTAGAAGTGAATATCAAACAGAAGACGGTGAAGCTAAGCGAGATGATAATAATTTTTGTCATGTTGCTGCTTGGGAATGGAAGGGTGAGAATCAGGCGCAGGATCGTCACCGCGAAGAGCTCACTTTTGAAAATGTTAAACTTGCAACGCGAAGTTATAAATAAGGAGTCGTCATGGGTGGAGTAACAGCTGAACGACGTAATTATAAGTTAAAAGTTTGGAAGCAAAATGGACCTGATGACTCAGGTCATTTTGAAGAGATCGATGCAAAAAATATTTCTCCGAACCAATCTTTTTTGGAGATGCTCGATCAAGTGAACCAAGAACTCATTGAGTCCGGTAAAGAACCAATCACTTTTGATCACGATTGCCGAGAGGGAATTTGCGGAACTTGTTCTTTAGTAATCAACGGAAACCCCCATGGGCCCCAAAAGCAAGTAACCACTTGTCAGCTCCATATGAGAAGCTTTGCGAGTGGAGAAACCATCGTTATTGAGCCCTTCAGAGCCAATAGTTTTCCTGTTGTTAAAGATCTTTTGGTAGATCGATCCGCATTTGATCACATTATTCAGGCTGGTGGATATATTTCTATTAAAACTGGGAATGCAGTGGATGCGAATTCGATTCCTGTTGGAAAAGAAAATGCTGATATGGCTTTCAATACCGCAACATGTATTGGTTGCGGCGGATGTGTGGCCGCCTGTGCGAATTCTTCTGCAATGCTTTTTACTTCGGCTAAGATTTCCCATTTAGGTTTGCTTCCTCAGGGGCAACCCGAACACCAAGATCGTGTTCTAAATATGGTTAACGCTATGGATGAGGCAGGATTTGGTAATTGTTCGAATACCGGTGCGTGTGAACTGGCGTGTCCAAAAGGTATTAGCTTAGAAAATATTGCTCGGATGAATCGCGAGTACGCTAAAGCCTCTTTGAAGTCTCGTTCATAATTTTAATGGAGTATTGATTTATTAGGGCCATCCATAAAAGGTGGCCTTTTTTATTGAGGGTTAATCATGATTTTGTATGAAGTGAATATCGAAATCGATGAGAGAATAAGAAGTGAATTTCTAATTTGGCTGAAGACCCATATCGAAGAAATGGAAGAAGTTCCGGGGGTTTTACCGAATACGCAACTCTTCTGGGACCTTGAACAGAAAAACAAAGCCAGTATTCATTATCTTTTTGAAAACCAAGAATATTTAGACTCCTACATCGATCGGCTCGCACATGAAATGCGTGGACGACTCCCCGATCATTTTAAAGAATACCTAGTTTTTTCGAGACGTTGTCTTGTTAAGACGAGTAAATAATACATTTCGCAATGAACATATTTTTCTGGCTTCAATGACGCTTGCCCTGAATTCGCCTTTCCCATAGATCTTCCAGCAGTGTTGGGTCCTTTAATAAATGGGTAATAAGAGGTGTTTTATGAAATCTATTTTAATTCTTTTACTTTCGCTTGGTTTTTCATTTTCTGCTTTCGCAGAAGCTCCCGAGCATACTGTCGGAGAGAGAAAAAACTCTGAAATTATTGGTGAAGTTCTTTTAGCTATAGGTAAGTGTGATTCTGGAAAAACCCAGTTTTCAGACTTCTCTAAGGTCACTCTTCCACTTTTTAAGTGTGAAGCTTATGTCGAATTTGTTGAGTATAAGGTGAACCCTCCGGGACTCTTTAATCAGCACTTTGTGAGAAAAGAAGGATCTGAGTCAGAAGTAAAATTCCGTAAAGTTGTTAAAAACGAGCAACTTATTAATTACTTCACGCCAAGTGATGATATTTTTGGTCAACTTCAGTTGAGCTCTAACTGTGAAACTTTGAGAGCCAATCTCGAGAGAAACCTTCGTTACACTGACGAAGAAAAAGAAATGATTGCCGGCTGTTTTGGCTTATAAATTTTAGTTAAAACCTAATAATATTAAAAGCTCCACTCGTGGGGCTTTTTTTGTGCCTATACTAAAGTGCCTAATTTTTTAACCTTTTTTCACTGTTCATACGTCTTAAGTATAGCTTCATCCCGATCCCCATCTCGATTCTTCAAAGATTCCACAGCAAAACCGATAAAGAACCAAAGGCGGTGATCATGAAGAAAATCGGGAAAATTATGGAAGAATTAGGTTTTAATAAAAATGCATCTGATGATGTTAAGAAAGCCTTTGTAAAAAACCTAATCAAGGCCGCAGCTGAACAGGATGAATTAGCACACAGACAAATGGGTGTTCCGGTTCTACAAAATGAATTAGGAAATAATCAAAACACTGAATCGGGTAACCAGCCTCAATTAGAAGAAAATATAAATATCGATTCATTTAGTGTTGAACGTTTAGAAGATATTCAAAAAACAATGGATGGTAGCAACAGGGGTATTCAGAAAATTATTGAAGTTCAGCTCTCTTTATTTGAACAAATTGACGGGTCGCAAGGTAAAAAAACCTCATAGCCTTTAAATTTGTTAATAATGTGCTTCATTTCTCGCCAAATGCTCACGAAATGTGAATAATGGCTCCCCGGAGGGTGCCATTATGAAATACCTAGTTCCAATACTTAGTTTAGTAATTGCCTTTAACCTTTCTGCCCAAACATCGGAGCAAGATCTTTTGCAGAGTTTTGAGTTTGTCGTTCAACTTGATCCGAAGGATCCATTTTCTGAAAAAGAGCTCAATGATGCTGGTTCAAAAATCGAAAAATATCTCGCTAAAGATATGCTTTTGGTGCGAGCTCGTAAATGTGAAGACGATGAATGCTTGGGTGAAATCGATTTAGCCCGGAATTTGAGAAGACTTCGATTTGTAAGAAGGGTTGAAGAAAATTTTGAATATCACTTTAATTATGTACCCAATGACCCCCACTTTTTTAATCAATGGTACCTATCAAGTGACCCAGTAACCCAGTATAACATCGACGCAGTTGGATCTTGGGATTTCACTCAAGGTTCGGCGGCCATAAAGATCGGAATCATTGATTCTGGAGTCGACGTTAATCACCCTGAACTTCTCCAAAATCTTTACCTCAACCATATCGAATACGCTGGCTCTCCAGGAGTCGACGATGATGGTAACGGTTATGTCGATGATGTTCATGGCTTTAACTTTGCCGAAGATAATGCTGACTTAATTGATCATAAGGGACATGGAACAGCCGTAGCAGGAATTATCGGTGGGGTGAGCAATAATGGCATCGGTATTTCTGGAATCAATTGGTATTCAAACATGGTGATCGCCAAAGTTTCAGATAGCAAAAACAAAGTGAAACTATCATCCATCGTCGAGGCCTTTGAATATTTAAGAAAACAAAAGGTTCGTATTATTCAAATGGCACTTGGCAATTTCGAAAACTCTTGGGTTCTCAGTAACATCATTGAGGAAGCAACCAATGAGGGAATTATGGTTGTGGTCGGGGCAGGAAATAATAATATAAATATTGATCGCCGAAACTATTATCCCGCTAAGTTTTACAATGATAGAATTTTTGTGGTTTGTTCTTTGAATAACCTCGGTGAAAAATCGAACTTTAGTAATTTCGGTCTCCGCAATGTTGATCTTTGTGCGCCAGGCGAAAACATTGTTAGTACCTTTCCAGGTGGCGAATACCGAACATTTTCAGGAACATCGATGGCATCAGCCATTGTAGCCGGAGCGGCCGCCCTAGTGATGGCTGACAAGCCCGATCTTTCAGCAGATGAAGTCATCGATCGTCTAAAAACTTATTCGGTTAAGAGCCAAAACCTCGTAGAGTTTACGGACACTCAAGGACGCCTTAATATTTACAACACTTTGTTGGGAATTGAGACTCAAGCCTTCTAAGTGAAGGCTTACTTCTTAGGTGTTTTCAACCCTTCGGATAATGGTCTTTATAGAACTTTTCCATACGTAGGTTTACGAATTCCGGAAAATCAAGTTGAGTGCAGTGGCTGCCATAGGGCACATGAAGTACTTCGGGTCGTTGAACATTTTCGGCAATGAGTGTTTGATGAAACTTTGGTGTAACCGTGTCTTTTCTGCCGGATATGATTAAACAAGGGTCACTGATAAGTGACAGTATATCCTCACCATCGTAGTGGAGCATGTCTTCAAAAAGTGTGAGAAAAACATCGAGATCGACCATCGCCACTCCCCGAGAATAGATTTCAATATCTTTTAAATTGGTTAAAGAAAAATTAAAACCTCCAGCTAAAGATAGTGAAGGCACAGCGATAGGGCTTAATAAAACTGATTTCCAAAATGCGGTTGTTATATTTGGGTTGATAAGGTGACCTTTTTTAAACTGGTAAAAAAAACGTTCTAGAATCTCTTGGAGGCCAAACATTCCACGAATAGGATTTTTAACAAAACCATTGATAAAAACAAAAGATAGCGCGAGATCAGAATTCATTTTATTGAGTTCAAGTAAGATTGGCACACCAAAACTATGCCCGACAAAATGAGCCTTCTTTATATTCAAATGTTCACAAAGGAGTTCGATGTCCTTGGCGATAGATTTGATACTGAGGTTTTCTTCTTTAAGAGGTATATCTGTTTTGTGATGCCCTCGGTAATCAAATAATATTGTTTGATACTTATTTGAAAAATAATTGACCTGGTGAATCCAGTGATTGAATTGGCAAGCGAGGCCGTAGGCGTAGATGATAGGGGTCCCTTCACCTCGAATTTCGTAATAGGTTTTATTACCATCAAAACTTTCAAAATAACCGGTTCTCTTCTCTACTTTACTCATCTCACAAAAACTTCACTCTAATCACATTTGAAAATATAGAAATAAGGTCACCATCATTGAGGATTTCTCGTTCCCTCATTTTTTTATTTATATAAACTCGATCGGGATAACCAGTTTCAAAAATTGGACCGTCACGATCGGGAATAATTTTAAAACAAATATCCGGCACCTGAGGGTCTGTCATGCGGAACTCAAGGGCATGATTGCCGATCTCTCTCGGTCCGTAACCTAAAGTCCAAATGGTTCCCGCTTGTTCTCCTTGGATCAAACTCAGTTCAATCGGTGGATTAAAGGGGTTGAGTTCGAACTTTTGTTTTGGGGCCGACTTAGCAGCTTTACGAGCTGAATGTTCAAGTAAAAGGTTCCAATCTTTTTTGACATTAATCTTGGTTTTCTTCGAAGATTTAATGACCTTAAATATGGTTCGTCCCAATTGAAAAAGAGTTCCATCTTCAAGGGTAATTTCCGGAACACGAACGCCATCAATTTTAATTCCATTGGTAGATCCCGCATCGAGGAGCTTAAAGCTATTGAGACCTGTTCGTTCAACCTTGGCGTGAATACCTGATACCTTAGAATCCTTGATTTTCACGTCAGCTTTGGTTCTTCCAAGGGTTAATTTGTCCTTGATTTCGAACTGGCTGCCCTTCTGAGCTCCTTCAATAATTTCAATAAGATAGGCCATATATTCAGCTTATAGAGGCTCGAAACAGAGAGCCAGTGTCTTTGTCATTTTTTTCAGCCTCGTCACTCTAAACCCCTAATATTACTAAAATATTTTATTTAGCAGACCAGCCAAAAGAAGGGATAGAATGCTTGCTAGATGCAATCAGTCATGCTATAAGTCCCGGTTCAACCTTGCTCTTAGAACGAATACTAAGGGCTGTTTAAACCGAAAGGATTGAGTATGTTTCAACCGTCCGCTGTTGAAGTAACTCGTGGCTATGAAGCCATCGTTATCATGCACCCCGATGCAACTGAAGAAGAGCAAAAGGCTATCTTTAAGAAAAATGCCGAAATCATTAAGTCTTTTAACGGCGAAATGAACCACGTTGATACTTGGGGAA
>JAUHWN010000182.1 GCA_030424665.1 Bdellovibrionia bacterium
TCTTTTCATGGCCCGTACGGTTCAAGACAACTACATGCCCATTAACAGCGCCTCTATTGGCGGGATGGAAATCGCCGGCTTTAATATTCCTTGCACAGAAGTCTCGGGCGACTGGTGGTATTACTCAGAGACCGAGAATTTTATATTCTTGTGGATCGGCGATGCCACCGGACATGGCATAGCTCCCGCCCTTCTCACCTGTGCTGCCAACTCGGCAATGAGTGTGATCAAGGATCTCACAGAATCACCAGCTACAGCCATGGAGCTTCTCAATAACTGTCTTTACGATACAGGTAAAGGAAGTATGATGATGACCGCCTTTGCCTGTACCCTAGACAAGCAAACTGGCAAGTTTACCTACTCAGTTGCTAGCCATGACCCTCCGTTTATCATACGCGACCTCAATGAGAAGACGCGAATGAAAGATTTTATTTACCTTAACGAAAACAATTCGAATCGCCTCGGAGAAAAAGAAGGTTCCAAATATTCTGAAAGCACCGGACAACTTCAACATGGAGACTATCTCATCCTTACGACAGATGGCATTCCCGAAGCCAGAAATCCCGAAGGTGATGAACTGGGTGATCGCAAATTTACTAAATTTATAGTTAAAAATATTCTAGAAAACAAACAGAACAGTGACATCAAAGCTGCTGCAAAAGGAATTCTCAACGATGTTAATAACTTCCGCAGCTACGCCGAACAAGAGGATGACCTTACACTCATACTCTGTACCTATGATAGCCTCAGTGGCTTTTTCAACGATTAATAAAGATAATAAAAATTGATTCTGCTGCTTATCAACTGGCCTGTTGATTAGAAATCGAGCCATGGGCCTTGAGTAAACTAATCATCTGATTGAGAGCAAAGTCCTTTTTGGGAATGTGTAAAAGAAGCCCTAAGCTTTGTGCGTAGAAATCGCGATCAATGGTTTTGCGATAGCCGGGGCGGTCGAAATCTTCTTGCCAAAGCTTGTTATCGTCAAACCGAAGGATTCGGTTTTCGAGTTTGATTTCGGCTCGCTGTAGAGTCAATGTATCATCGAGATTTAAATTAATTTCCGTATCGTTGGGCCCTTGATACCAAACCTGCTTTTCCTCTTCAGATTTGACATATTGAGGATTCACTTTTCTCACTTGAAGTGCCGTCAGACGAATATTTAAAAAGTCAAAAATTGAAAGCCTCACAGTGCAGTCAAGGTCGACAAATTCACCGGCTATGCGTCCTTCGATCTTACGCACCAAACGAATCTTTAGCGGCAAAACAGGATACCCTGCAAGCAGAAGCTCCATTTGATAGAGCATCCCGACATCGAGATTACTAAAATGGTCTTCAGCAGTAAATGATATTCCATTGTAACTGAGATCAATGACCTTCAACTGGTCTCCTGAAGCCAATCGAACATGGGCTCCAAGAAAATCGAATACAGGCTCTTCATAAGACGAGAAAGGAACACGATAGTAGCGTCTTTTAAATTTATACTGACTCTGATTGATCATGGTTCCTCCAACAAAATAGCCTAGATTTCAGTCTAATAGAGGGCACTAGGCAAAAAAACTGGCTTGTAGAACGACTTATTATTATGAGACAGAATTTTTGCTTTTGACAAAAAAGTGTAGAACTTCTATGCACTATTCTGAGGTAAGCCTATGAAATCTTTTATAAATCGAGTCGACCACCTCGTACTCAAATATTTGCCAGACCCTTTTGTCATTGCTCTTCTACTCACTTTTTTTGTCTATGCGATGGCCTATCTAACAACTGAATTCTCAACTTACTATTTGAGCGTTTACTGGTTCGATAATTTCTGGAAGCTTTTGCAATTTACTTTGCAAATGGCTCTCATCTTAGCCACAGGTTATGCCCTATCTCAAGCACCCATCTTTCAAAAGCTTTTGAACTTTCTCGCCGGGTTTATGAATACCTACAGTAAAGCCATTGTCGGCATAACTATTATTGCTGGTATTGCTTCGTTAATTAATTGGGGGTTTGGATTGGTTATCGGTGCGATCGTTGCCAAAAAGTTAATTCAAATTTACCCCCGGTATAATTTTAAACGCCTAGTAGCAAGTAGCTATAGTGGATTTATTCTCTGGCACGGAGGAATTAGCGGATCAATCCCCTTGGCTGTAAATACTCCCGACAATTTCAGCGTAAAAATTATCGGTCATACCATCGAGCTTAGTCAGACCCTTCTTTCACCCATCAACCTAGCAGCCATCTTCGGTCTATTACTAATCCTCCCGCTAACAAATTGGCTGATCGCTCGAAATGATGATCAGGAAAGTGTCGTTTCAAATTCAGAGAACTCTAATATGGATCCTTATCCACCTATTGAGAAAAAGGATCGAGCCTTAACCAATGCATTTAGCCTCTTTGCGCTTTTTGGACTCTTCGCCTTTTTGATGAGTAAAGCTCCCTTTCATTTTAACCTCAATTCTATTAATTTTATTTTTCTATTCCTCGGTATGTTCCTTCACCAATCAAGCCGTTCCTATTCGAAATCTTTTGGCCAGGGAGTTTCTAAAGTATCTCCAATTCTTCTCCAATACCCTCTCTACGCCGGGATCATGGGAATTATGAGTGAGTCGGGTTTGGCTCGGGATATTTCACAACTCTTTATCGACCTTTCGGGTAAGGAAAGTTTCGCCTTTTTGAGTTTTTTAAGCGCAGGCTTTATCAATATTTTTGTTCCGTCGGGTGGCGGACAATGGGTGGTTCAAGGCCCCATAGTGATTCCGGCGGCACAGAACCTGGGCGTGGATTTAGGCCTCGTAACTATGGCCGTGGCTTGGGGAGACGCCTGGACCAATCTTCTTCAGCCCTTCTGGGCCCTACCCCTCCTTTCGATTGCCGGCCTGTCGACAAAGGACATTATGGGTCAGCTTTTGGTTTTACTCGTGGTCTCCGGTGTTTTTCTCTCTAGCCTTTTTATAATATTTGCGCTTTTATAGACCCTAAATGCAAGAGGATGACGAGGGACTCTCCATGAATGAAAGCAAACACATAGTGATATTAACAACCGGTGGAACCATAGAGAAATCCTACAGTGAATTCGAAGGGGCCCTAACAAATAGAGAGTCACAGTTAAAGGCACGCCTTCTATCTCTCCTCAGACTTCCAAAGACGAGCATTGAGGTCAACGAGGTCATGGCCAAGGATTCTTTGGATATGACAGAAGAAGATCGTCATTTAATTCTTGAGCAAATCAAAGAACATTCTACGAAAAAGTCTCCGATCATTATTCTTCATGGAACCGACACCTTAGAACAAACCGCTAAACTTGTTTTCGAAGCTGGCCCCTGGGAAATTCCGATTATATTTACTGGAGCAATGGTACCAGCAGGCTTTATCGATACCGATGCCAATCAAAATTTTACTGAATCTCTTATCGCTGCACAAATTCTGCCATCGGGAGTTTATGTGGTTTTCCACAATCAAATTTTTCAAGTTCCAAATGTGCAAAAGAATAAACTCATGGCCACATTCGAAACCAAAGATGGCCAAGGGGACTACCGCACCCGTGTCGAAAACTAAATCCTCAATTCTATTTGAGTAAGTTTTCTACCTTATCAATTTTATCTTGAATCCCCTGCTCTTTATCGGTTCGAGTCCCCACCCTCAGGGTCGATGAAATTCGCACAGTCCCCGTTTTGTGGAGCTCTTGATGGCACTGTTTGATGAGGGCAAAAACTTCATCCCAAGGCCCTTCTATATTGGTGCCGTATCCATGAAGCTGATAATTCAAACCTGATTCACGGATCAGCTTTTCGACGGCGGCAACCTCCTGAGATACAGAAACACCCACCCCAATTGGGATTAAACAGAAATCCACAATGACTCGCATTTGCCCTCCCTTGGCATACAGATAAGAATGTTATTTCAAAATTTTCATTTTTTACACCCAATGCTAATAAAATATGAAAAATCTCAATCTATTGTCAGGATTCGATCAGGGGTCTTGTATAATGCGTCAAAGTGGAGTTTATAGGAGCGGTGGATATCTAGTGAGGTTTTGATTGGACTACAGTACGCTCTTCATGATTCTGGGCTTTATTGCTGCCGCTTACTCTATCGTTGCTAACGATGCCATTCAAACCCTAGGCACTTTCATTAGTTCCAATGGTAAACGTCCATGGTGGGTCCTCTGGGGCTTCTCCTGTCTGATCCTAGGCGGGGTTTTGATCTATGGTTGGCTCGCCTACAATGGTGATGTTTCCTATGGCCGCCTCGGCAAAAAATTCCCGGTACCAGAAGCTTTCACTTGGGTTCACGCTATCCCCCCATTTTTGATCATAATTCTAACTCGCTACGGAATTCCTGTGAGTACGACATTCTTGGTTCTCACCGTTTTTGCCCCCACAGTTCTTTCGGCCATTCTACTCAAATCGGCTCTTGGCTATTTGGTGGCCTTTGTTGTCGGGCTTCTCGTTTATATTTTTGTTTCGAAGGTCGTCGAAAAGAAGTTTATGAGTAGCCGTGAAAAACCTGTGGCCAACTACTGGGTTGCCCTGCAGTGGATTTCGACTGGCTTTTTGTGGTCCCAGTGGTTGATTCAAGACTTGGCTAATATCTTTGTATACATGCCAACGCGCCAGTTAGACTTGCAAACTGTTTTAGTGTCTCTGGCCGTTCTCTTTCTTCTGAGTGCGATGATCTTTTATCGCAGAGGCGGAAAAATCCAGGGAATCGTAAATAGCAAGACGAATACGACGGACATTCGTTCAGCGACAATTGTCGACTTCATTTACGCTCTCATTTTATTATTCTTTAAAAACATGAGTGATATCCCGATGAGCACAACCTGGGTTTTCATTGGTTTACTTGCCGGTAGAGAGCTCGGACTGACTCTATCACTTTCAATTCGTCCGAGTCGCGGCACCATCGGAATGATCTTTAAAGACGCTGGCAAAGCTTTTATCGGACTCGCTGTTAGCGTCGCATTGGCAATAAGTCTACCTTACTTGAATAGCCTATGAGGCGAAAATTTCAGGTTGAGATGGAGAGTTTATGAAATCAAGAAAAGTCGTTGTCTGCATTGATGATATGAAAAACTTCCTCAAAACCTACGAAAAAAAAGAGAGCTTTACCGACGAGCTCAAAGGCCAAGATGTGACCTTCCTCCATGTTTTTGAGAAGACATTTTATAACGATGAATTTTCTCAGTATTCTTGGCCTTCAGAAGACCTTTACTCTGAGATCAACGAGAAAGTGAATGAACGCCTTAAAAAGATTGCAGATGGTTTTTCTAAAGTGGTCAATAGTTCAGATACTGCATGCATAATAGAAGAAGATGCCCGGCAGGCGGTGACAGAATACCTTAAAGTGAACAGCGCTGATAAGGTCATCGTTTTTGCTCGCGGATTGAGTCAGCTTGAAGAACTCTTTCTTAGCTCAATGACAGAGCATTTGGTTCGTACAGCTCCCTGCCCAATCCTAGTAATGCGCGAAAAATAAAAGTGAAGCATCGGAACTTCTTGTTTCACACTCCCTTGTAATTATAATTGAAACCCTTCCACCCATATTAAAAATGTCCGTATTGCTATTTATTTGGCCCTGATTTAGATGGCACGTCCTATTTGATTCTAAAAATTGTAAAGAAACTAAACAGTTTTCCACCGTCTCAAAATGAGATTTAATTTTTCTCTTTTTATTTTAACAACTTGCAACTGTCGAACTATTTTTCAGCCCTAACACTAGGAATACAAAAATGGCGCTATAGGATGAAATCATAGAGTGATACACAACAACTAAGATCAGCATAAAAAAGCAAACGAGAAAACAACAAGCGAGAGAAACAACTTAGATCTTCATAATAAAGGGCACAAGCAAGAGTATAAATGAGTGATAAAAGCAACTAGGTAATACAAAATTGAACACATGCGAGACAACATAAAAGAGTGATTTACGACATCTTTGAAAAGCAATAACCAAGGCACAAGCGAGAGAAACAAGCGATGCTGTACAACTTAGGTTCACAACAAGAAGGCGGCACAAGCGAGACAAAGTCGGTAAGGGAGTAATCGACATGCACATCCTAAAACTATTAGTGATAGCAGTCCTATTCCCTTTCTGTTTACTTCTCACTGGGTTCATTACCCCTACCCCCCACCCCCCAACTGATGGGCTCAGTGAGAAGAAACAGCCACTTAAATTTCAAATTTCACTAAAAACCAATAAACAACTCACATCTCAAATTGTAAGAACTCAACACGGAAGCCTAGAGCGAGTTCGACTTTGCTCGGAACTTGCAGGCAGAAGCCTCAACCTAGAACTCGAGAATAGCAATAGACCTTCTGTACGCAATCAGAAGCATAAAGAGACTCCCAAGAAACTCAGTTTAATTGCCAAAAATGGTTTTTATAGTTTATACGGCGAGAATCTATTTAAGTTGAGCCGAAGAGACCTCTTCAGGCTAGAAATCAGTGACTGCCTTAAAGATTTTACTGGTGTTGTACAGATTCACTTACCCTCTCAACAAAAAATACTAGTTCCCGGAAAGTGCCTCAGAGAAAACTGTACTTCCAACGAACTCCTTTGGATGTCGAAAGATGGAAAAAACAAGATGGCGAACATGCGCCTCGAAAGCTTAGCATGTCAGACTGACTTACAGAAAGTTACTGACGCCAAGGAAATTAATCTCGTCTTAAATGGTGTCATCCATGATTTCCAAAAAAACAACTCAAAGTTTTTACTGAGCCAATTTCAATCTACGAGTTCGATCATGGGACTCAACGAGAGAAAAGAGCTCATCAAGGAACATTGTCAGTACCCGAGCCAAGAAAACTTCGCTCAGGCACAGAATCGACATCACTTTTAACTTAGACACTCTTCTGTCGAGCCACCCAGTCATTAATAATATCTTCTAATACATAGAGTGGAACCGCTCCATGACGAAGGACCTCGTCGTGGAAAAGACGAATATCGAAGTCCTTACCCAACTTATCTTGCGCCATTTTTCTGAGTTCCAAAATTTTGAGCATACCAATTTTATAGGCTGTTGCCTGTCCGGGCATAACCGAGTAACGCTCAACCGCTTTAACAATTTCACCTCGATCATTGGGAGTATTATCTAAAAGGTATTGAACCGACTGCTCATAATTCCATCTCTTATAGTGAATCCCAGTATCGACAACCAAGCGTGTCGCTCGCCATAGCTCATAGCTAAGGCGTCCAAAATCAGAGTATGGATCTTTGTATTTGCCGATTTCTTTGGGGATGTACTCTGAGTAGAGCCCCCAGCCTTCACTAAATGCTGTGTATC
>JAUHWN010000017.1 GCA_030424665.1 Bdellovibrionia bacterium
CAAATTCTTTTAGGAAAGAATTGGCTTAGAATTTATTTAGTAATTTCAAATATTTAAACTTGTTGAGAGGCAAGCTGGGAGAGCTCTTCAACTGGTTTTGCAGCCCCTTCGTCGCCAGCTAATTCTTCGCTCAGAAACTGACTGACTTGGAGCAGGAGGTCTTGTCCTTGTATGAATTCTGCGAGAAGTCCGCCGGCGGGTGACATGCCAGGTCCGCAAACCCACAAATTATTGATTTTATTAATCTTATAACCGCTTACGAGCTTTTCAACAAAGCTTAAAGCATTGGGTTCGAGGTAAATTCTCTCGAATTGAATGCCTTCGTGTAGCTCTGGAAAAGCTCTTTTGATTTGCTTTTTGATATCTCTGAGAGCCTGACCAGCAGTTTCATCATCATCGGCTAAATCGTAGGGGATGTAACTCACCCAGCGACTAATGTTAAAGACTTGGTCTTCTCTTTGTTCCTGAAAAAAACGTCCCAGGCAGGGCTCAGTCTTAGAGCCTTTGAGAAGGTAGCTGTAATCGAGCTTCTCAGGGAGTGAGTCGTGGACAAGAAACATATGAACCGCTGCCCACGCGGGGATTTTAGCGAACTTTGAGATGAGTTTGCTTCCTAGATCGTCGTGGTGAAATAAGCGCTTTATCTCTTTGAGTGAATTTCCGTATACGACGGCTGTCGTAGTATAGTTTTTTGCCCCATTGAGAATGAAGCTTGAAATTTGTCCGTCTTCTACCTCAAGTTTCGTAACCATTTGTAGGGTGTAAATATCTCCGAGATCGACATTTTCAAAGCGATGGGCCCATTGCCCGGGGCTGTAATTATAGTTGTTATAAACCTTTTGTGCCAGAGTGCTTTCAAGAGCATCAAAGCTTTCGGGTTTTTCATTTCCGAAGCCAACAAACTCTTGCGTTTTTCCGGAATCATAGGTTTGCCAGATCATTTCAGACTCCGAGTGGTGGAGTTCTTCGCACCAATTTGTAAAAAGCTCTGAAATATTCTGAAAACCATCTTCGTGAAATGGGGAAAATTGAACACATTGATCAAAAAAATGGCCTTTGTACTGAATCAAACGAGAAGAGCCACCTAATTTGTCATCTTCGGTAATGATTGCGACCTTTAAGCCAGTTTTTCGCAGGTGATAAGCCATAAAGAGCTGGGAAAGGTTGCTGCCGATAAATGTGACGTCGTAGTGATTTTTTTTATTTCGTTTTAAAGCCATAATAAGAAGATGACTCGGCCTTAGAGTTCTTTCAAGTGGAATCTCTTATTCAGGGCCAGTGCAGCGCGTTTTAAGCTCCCAGCAATTATTTTTTTGCATAAAGGCTTGGTGTCGAGCCATTTCGCGATTCTGGGAGAATATCGATAATAGAAATAAATAAACTTTTTTCCAACTGGGTGTGTGCGGAGAATGTGGTCACGAAACAGGCAAAGCAGCACAACGGTTTCTGTTCTTTGTCCCTCAAAAGCCGTTGTCGAGATAAAACAGCGGGGTCGGTCAGCACGTGTTTTCTTTAAAAACCGCTTGTAGGCCTCCGGGTAGCGCGCTCTTTTTAATTCTGCTTCGGCATTGCGAATTAAGATGGCGTAGGAATTTGAATAGCGTGCAAACTCGGTCAGTTTATCTGCTGCCTCGTAGGCGCGTTGAGCATGGGATGAGCTTTTGTCGTATATTTTCAAAAGATCCCAAAGGACTGAGGCAATTAAATTTAGTTCTTGAGCTTGTCCTTGGAGGTGATCGGGAGAAAGAGTGCCATGGGGAACCTTACAAACTATTTCGAGAATTTTAATATATTTTTCGTAACTCAAGGCCGCTTCCGAATAGGCCTTTTGCTTCATGAGTTGTCGCGCTTGTTTCACGACCCCAAGGCGACTTTGCCAAAGAAAATGACGGTTTTTTTCTTTTGCAACTTGTTCGGCACGAAGTTTAGCGCCCTTTGAAACCATTTTGTCGAACTCACTAAAGCATTCGGAACAAGCCTCGCTGGGAATATCAGAAAGGCCCTCTTTGCCCAGGCGAAGTCGCATTCCCGCGTCAACACTCTTGAGCGGAGGGCTTACGGTCTTCATACAACGAGGGCATTCAACTTTAGAGTTTTCTTCTTCAATTTTTTTTGAAGCAGATTTTATCTTGTCGTCTTCTTCGGCCATTAAATTATTATAGCTAAAGAGTTGAATCTTTTAAGCCTAAATAACAGATCTGTAGTGAAATGTTAGCCGGACAAAAGTCCCAATGTCGCTAAAAGAGATTTTGTGGATCGATATCTACTAGGAGTTTTGTGCCCGAAGGAATCCATTTCGCCTTATTGTCGATCAGTCTTCGGCAAAGCTCTCGCAAATGATTGGGATTTGATGATTTCAACAGGAGTTGATAGCGATATTGATTGCGAACCCGTGCCAAGGGGGCGGGGCTCGGCCCCAAAATATGAATGTCACTAAAAACTTCGAATCGAGATTGCATTGCTTCGGCTCGTTGTCTTAATTTTTGGCTCAATGATTTCGCCTTTTCTTGAGACAAGCTCGAGATACGAAAAGCGGCCATCCTCGCATAAGGCGGATAGCTTAAGCTGCGGCGAAACCCTAGTTCAAAATCTGCAAAAGCCGAAAAGTCTTGCTTGATCGAGTATTCGATACTTGGGTGATCAGAATTCATAGCCTGAATGATCACCTTTCCTTTTCGATCTTTAAGGTGGCGACCTGCCCTACCAGCCATTTGGGTTATGAGTTGATAGCTTCTTTCACAGGCCCTGAAGTCCGGCATATTAAAACCAATATCGGCCAAAACTAAGCCAACGAGAGTCAGGTTTTTAAAGTCTAGGCCTTTAGCTATCATTTGCGTGCCGACCAAAACATCGACTTCGTTATTTTCAACTCTTTTGATTAAGTCTTCTAAATCTTTTCGTGAAGTGATTTCGTCGCGATCGGCTCTGGCCACTTTGATATCCGGAAACAAATCTCCCAGATCAGATTCGATTTTTTCAGTACCGAGACCCAGAGGCTTGAGTTCTTCTGAGCCCATTCTTTGTGTCGCGTACTCGAGGCTTTCACTGTAATCACAGTAGTGGCACAGCAAATGGTTTTTGCCGTGGAGAGTGAGGCTAATATCACAGTTGGGGCAGTGGGGTGATTCGCCACTAATAAAGTCAACGACAGTGCCGGCCATGCCCCGCCGATTTAAAAATAGGGCGACTTGCTCACCACGAGTTAGTGTTTCTTGAATGGCTCCATAGAGTTCTGGGCTCATCCAAAAAGGAAATGGGGAGTTTTTAGACTCTTCCCGCTCCGTGCTGTCTTGTTTGAGCGGCACTACTTTGATGTCTGGAAGCTGTACGCTGCCAATTCGACTTTTTATTTGGTGATAATGGTAACGATTTTCTTTTGCGTTTCGGTAGCTTTCCATTGATGGAGTTGCGCTCCCTAAGATGATAGGGCAGTCAAAAAGCTGGGCTTTTTTAACGGCGGCATCACGACCGTGATATTTTAATTTTTCATCTTGCTTAAAACTCGGTTCGTGTTCTTCGTCGATGACGATGAGGCCGAGATCGGGAAGTGGGCAAAATAGTGCTGATCGAGCACCCAGTAGGACTTTCTTTTCTCCTAGGTAGGCCTTCCACCACTCATTGGTTTTTTCTCTCTCTGTTAGGTGGGAATGAATAACTGCTATTTGTGGGCCCAGGTGGTCTACAAATCGCTGTACGAGTTGAGGCGTTAGGCTGATTTCGGGAACTAAAAAGAGGCAGCTTTGACCGCGATCAATAACTTCTTTGATGAGTTCCAAATAGATTTCAGTTTTGCCCGAACCGGTAACTCCATGAAGAAGGTGTGCTTGAAAACCCGACAGGCTTTTAATGGATTGAACGCATTTTTGCTGATCTTCGGTGAGGACTTTTTCGTCAGTTGATCGCGCTTCTGGTAAAAGTTCAGGGCGCTCTTTTTTAATGCGTGAAAATCGTTTTAATGGCGGAAATGCGGTTTCGATGACCTGACCAAGAGGATGAATATAGTATTCGGAGACCCAGCTTAAAAAGTCGAGCTCTTTCTGGTTGATACTTAATTGATCTTCGTCAATTTCACCAATAGCTTTGACTTTAAATTCTTTGTTAGGATTTTCATCGGGCTCAATAAGGGTTCCCTTAACTTTTCTTTTGCCCAATGGAACTTCTACTCGAAGACCTGCGCGCGCAGGAGTTTCTGATTGCCACAAATAGGTTAGTGGCTCGGGAAGGGGGGCATTAACTGCCACCCGCCAGGCTTTATGGGTCAACGAAACCTCGCGTAGAACTCTTTAATTAGCGCATTGCGAGGTTCTCTGCGATCAGAAGATATAGTTTTCTTTAAGCTGAGAAGGGTGTTGGGTTGAAAGCGAGACTGAAGAGAAGATCTCGACCCAAGGGATTTGGCTGAAATGGTACGAATAAAAACCGCATTATTATTCCAGGTGATGGTTCGATCTTTGGGAAGCTTCAAGCCAGAGTTGTATGACTGGTATTTATTGGCTTGAACTTCAGCCTGGCTTTTAAATCGGAGCTTTCGCAAGAGAAAAGAATCTTGTTCGACCCAAACACCTGGTAGTGAAACATCTGAGCCTGCCGGAGTTGGTTGGCCAAAAGCATACGCAATGTAACCACTCACTCGAGAGAGCCTGGCATAGGGCTCTGGTTCATATTTTACCTGGTTGAGAGAGTAGGCCGGTTGATTGGGCTTTAGAATTGTATTGGGTAAAACATCAATTCTAATGAGTTGATAGAGAAGGTTGTCGAGTTTTCTAAAGTGAAAGTATGGCTCAGCAAACTCAACACTCTGAGGATAATTGTGAACTTTATCATCGCCTTCAAAAACAAATCGTCTGCCGTCTTTGTAGATGGCATTAAACTCCCATTGATCAGAAAGGGTCGTTCCCCCTGTCGCTTTTAAGCGAAGTGTTTTTCCATCGATCACCGTCCATAATTCTTTAACAACAAGGGCATCGGTTTCAGTTTTGAAGTGCACTTCTTGAATTACTTGGTAGGTCTGACTTCCGCTGTTTTTAATGGCGCGAGAAAGAATCATTCGTGTTTTGGGAATGTAGGCCCAAGCACTAAATGCCAGGAGTGATATTGCAAGGAAGCTAACTAAAATCTTGAAATTATTGAATATCTTCATAATGTCTCAAAAAAGCACATTGCCGTGATGTTGACAAGTTTATACTCCGATTGGAGCTCAGTGACCATTCTTTCTGAAATTATTTAATCAATATTTACATATACTTATGGGTCTTATGGGTTAGCATTTAGACTGAGGTCGTGTTTCGGGCTAAAACGTTTAGTGACTTAAACCGATATGAATAAATGTGAGTCGTCAGAGGGGTAATGGATGAACCAAAGCTTTTTGTCTAGGGCTTGGGGACCGATGTTTCTGTTGGTCTTCTCGGGACTAAGCTCAATATTTCTTTTTCAAAATTGTGATATGGGTGGCGTTCCAGCAACCCAAGATCGGCTGGCTCTTTTAGCCGCGGATCAAGATTTTGTTTACGATACAGTTGTTGATCAAATTGCCTACATGTCCTGTTCTGAAGTGAATAGTCCAGCGGGAAGAGACCCAAGTGCTTACTTTACTTTTCGCGTAGGCGCTTATGGTGACGATGCCGGAATTAGTTTAACCGATGAATTCTTTGAATTAACTGAAAAGTCTTCCGCAAAAGAGCGCTTGGATCTCTTAAATATTGGCCCCGGTAGCAAAGCAATGAATTTGCAATTAGCTCTACGAGGTAATCAGAATCTACAAACTATATTTGTAACAACCAGTGGTAGTGATGGAACTGAGGGTATTGATTATTCTACTATGTTCACGACTCTTGGCGAAGATTATCCGTCAGCCTACTTACTCGATTACTACTCTCAAGGAAAACGCTTAAAGTACCTTCGTGATGACTTTGGTAAGGGTATTCGGATTGAAGGGTCCCTGAGTTTTGCTTCATCTTCTGAAACAGAAGATCAGGCGAGAAATTACTCTTCGAATAACTCTGGTGTATTGGCGCTCACATATCGCGATACTGCAACTGGTGGTGTGGCAGCTATTTCACCTGAAGATCTCGGTCAAGAAGGCGAAAGACAAAAAAGCGTTTTTGGCCGTGGCTTTGAATTAAATTACCGAGTACCGGTAGGCGCTAACTCAGGCTTTCCGCCGCGAATTCTTTTTGGAGTAACAGAGAGAAGTCTTGAAAATGCCTCTGATGCAAGCAAGAGAAAGAATTGGACTTGTAATTCTTCAATGGTTTTCAAAATCGTAGACAAAGATGATGCGATAGCTGGAACCAATGTAACTTGTAATATGGTTCCGGACAATTTGGCGGGTAACCAAGCCTTACTCTCGAAAGTAAGAAACATACTTAAACCTGAGGACTGGTGGGTCGATCTCACTAATAATTGCATCATTGCTAAAACAGCTCAAACAGGTGGATGCTACAATAAGCGTAATGATAAAACTGTGGAGTACAACCTCAATCAACCGTGTTCAATTGATGTCGAGGGGCCTAATCCACTTTGTTCTCACTTTGTCAGTATCTGTGAGCGATGAAGATAAGAAGAGGTGAAAGTGGACGTTCGGCACCTCTTCATTTTTTCGAATCCTATCTAGTTACAGTTAAATAATTTTGCACTAAATATGATCCTTTGCATAGTTTTGACCCTCTATGGTGTAACCCACTCCATAAATGCTCTTAATCTGCCTTCCGCATGGGCCCATCTTCTTGCGCAGATTTGCAATGTGAACATCGAGAGTTCGATTCATTGACTTCTTCATTGGCGCATTCCAAACGGATTTTACAATGGCATCTCTGGTAAGGATTGAGTCTTTGTGGTCCATTAGTGTTTTCATGATTCGAAACTCAATTGGTGTCAGACTAACAGTCTCTTCTTCTTCTAGTCCTGTACGCACTCGAGCGTCAAATTTTTGCAAATTCAGCGTTAAGTCTCCGACACTGATTTCTTGCACATTCATTCCTTTTGAGATTCGACTCTTCAGCAACATACTGTGTAGTCTGAGTTTCAGTTCCACGATATCTACTGGCTTGGTCATATAGTCCCAAATTCCCATATAAAACCCTGCGACTTTTGCATTCATCTCTTTCGATGCGGTCAGCAGTAGTGTTGGAATCGATAATTGACCATTTGATAGTTTTATCTTTTCACAGAACTCGAGACCCGAACCATCGGGTAATTGGAGGTCAATAATAGCTAGGTCGAAACTCACAGAGTCAATCAAGCTCTTTGCTGATTGAATGGAGTCGAGACAAGTGACCTCATACTCGTCTCTTAAATAGGTTTTGATTAATGCTTGGTCCACTTTAGAGTCTTCAACGAGCAATAGTTGTGGTTTATTTGATTCTTGCATAAAGCGATTCATAAACTCTCCTTTCTTTAGCAACTCTAAATTCAGTCTAGAGGGTAAGTATTGGGAGAATTTTTTTAGAATATTGAATCGTGTTCATAATTCCGTTCGGAATTGAGAATGTTGGGGAATTGTTCTGAAAATATGACCCTGAGGTCACATTTCAAAGGGTGGTTTCGCTGATATCTGAAAAATCTCTTAACAATTGGGTCCGCGTGGACTCGATGACAGGCGCTTGTATAGCGGAATAGGTCCGAATGACCTGAGCTGGGTCAATAAATCGTCCCTTTTTCTTAACCGCAAAATGGAGGTGCGGTTTTGTACAGTAGCCACTGCAGCCTATGGTGCCTATATCTTCTCCGGCCAAGACTTCATCGCCAATTTCGAGATCTTTTTCGATACTGTTGAGATGGTTGTAATAAGAAACAACCCCATCTTCGTGTTCAATGACGACGTATCGGCCAGCACCACGAGATTTGCCGATTTTCATGATGGTCCCATCTTCGGCTGATAGAACGGGGGATCCCAGAGGAAGTTCAAAGTCGATACCCAGGTGAGCGACTCTTCTTCTTTTGATCGGGTGGAATCGTCTTTTTTGAAAGAGACTCGTGATATTGAGATAGTTCACCGGAGAATAGAGAAGCTTGTTATCCTGATTTTTTTGCAGGTCTATAAAAGCTCCACCCTCTTCGGTCGGAATGAAAAAGCGCTCACGAAGTTGACCTTTGATTTCGAGAGAAGCTTCTAAAACCTCACCACTTCGAATTCGCAATCCACCGTCATAGAGATCTTCGTATTTTAGAGAATAATAAGCGCCTCTTTGTAAGTTACGCATCTTTGCGTCGAGTTTAAAGGCATTGAGAAAGCGATAGGCGAGGAGGGTGTCATCAGTGTGATCGACGATGTTTTGAATAATAGAACCCTTCAGGTGTCCTTCAACTTGCTTATAGCGTTTTTCAAAATTTACAGGGGCGAGGAATACTCCGGCCGTCGTCCCGGACTTCCAAATGACGTAGGCTTGGCTTTTATGGGCGTCATAGAATTTCACCTCTTTAGCTTTGGACTTCTTGTGGGTTCCAACTCGAAAATTGAGCCCTTGAGAGATGACGAATTTTTTGGGAAGTACTTGAGCCTGAATTATTTGGCTCCAATGATTTTGCGAAAAGCCCTCTCTTTTAATTATTGTAAAAAGAGTATCTCCCTTGCGCGCTTTTTTCAGAAAGACTTTGTCTGGTTGGCTTTGATTGACCATACTCAATACTGGGAGTCCGGAGGCAGCATAGGCGGGCTGCTGCAGAGTAGCAAGGGGAGTGAACATGATTAAAAATAGAGCAAAAGCTTTGAATCCCATCTTCACGACGCACAATCTCCTAAATCTTGTAGTTGTACTTAGTTGCTTTTTATTTCAACTGCATTTCGCTTTGTCCCAAGAATCTCAAGGACCGATTTTTAGGTCAATGGGAGGTTCTGGTCGCGCCGCGTCTGACGCCACGGAAATGGGTCGAATCAACCCTGCGGGTCTCGTTCAGCTTGAAAAATACTATCTCGGCGGTCAGGTCACGCGCCAGGGTTCAAGGAACTCACTAGAATCCAGTAGTTATGGTGTGACCTTAACCGATGGAACTGTGGGCTTGGCCTTTCCGGGGAGTTTTACCTACGAAAGCATTCGCTACAGCAATAGCTCCGGTTTTAGGGCCGATGGTCAGCTTTTCCATTTAGCGATAGCTGGTTTAGTTGCCAAAGGGGTGTCCATTGGGATCTCCGCCAGTCGGTTAGAGATAAAGCCAGAAGGTGGAGAGAAGGTGAATCGCGACAATATAGACTTCGGGGTGCTTGCAGCCTTCAGTCCCCAGTTGGCCTTTGCATTGGTATTTGAAAATCTGCTCGGCAAAGACGATGAGGTTCTCCTCCCTCTACAGCGGCCCACAACGGCCTCGGTGGGGGTCCAGTTTGTCGCTAATGACCTCTTCAGGGTGAGGGGGGACTACAGCTATCTCCTCGAAGACAACGAAGACCTGCTCGGCCGGCTCGGCCTTGGGATCGAGAGTAAATTTCTCGACTTATTTAAATTTCGCCTGGGATTTCAAGAAGATGGGATATACGACCACTCCTTTTTGACGGCTGGCTTTGGCTGGCACGGGCCACGGCTGCGAATCGATTATAGCTATCAGTACGATCAGCGCTCTAACGGAGCCCAGATTCACAGTCTTGACTTATGGCTAGACTTTTGATAACACACCATTTCTTATCCTAATGAGGAGATAAAAATGGCTTCAGACGCAAAACAAACTTCAAGAATTCGACGTCGTAAGCGTGCTATGCAAGGACGTAAGAGAAAAGCTAAGAACTTAAATCAAGGCACGACTCAGTCTAAAGCTGCACTATTCGGCGACGAGGAATAGGGTCCTTTTAGGGAACTCAATTCAAAAGTTCGTGAATAAATATAAAAAAGCCAAGATAGAATCTTGGCTTTTTTTGTTGGGTCTTGCGGGTGTGTTTTCTGAAGTATCTTTTTAGCGTATGGATCGCATGATCGCTTCTCTTAACTCGACTAAAATTTCTGCCGTTGTCGTAGAGACCTCGGGATTGGCTGGATTGAAGCTGTCTTGAAAACGCTCAACAATATCTCTTTGCAAATTGAGGTTTGCTTGCATTTCAACAAAAGCTGCTTCGGCTTTTTGAATTTGTTGTTCATACTTCTCTACAAACTCTAGGCCCAGTTTGGCCGATTCAGCAACATTCTCGTTGTCTGAATTTACTTTTTCTTTAAAAAACTCTTTTAGTTCCTGGGCTTTTAATTTAAGGCTTCCGAGGCGAGAAAAAACCGACGAGAGCTGCCGAATATGATTTATTACGAATTCGCGACGTCTCTCTAGTATTCCTGAAACTTGCATCATTGTACTGAGATTGAGCGCTTTAACTGATTCTTTGTCACTAAAGCTTTGAACAAACGTGAAAAGTTCCGGATTTGTGCTCATTCCATTCATGTAAACGTCGCCGGCCTCTAGTTTAAGGTGGTTAACTATACTTGGTATTTGCTCTCCCAGAAGACTGACCTCAAAAGGGTTGTTTGCTAATTCACCCTCTAGGTTTACTGGAATTTGTTCGATCTCTTCGGCCGAAATCACTTGGTAATTAATAGCCTCATCTGCTGGGGGCGGGGAGAGTTCAGGGATATCATTTGGATTAATATTTTCATCCGCTGCAGATGCAATTGCAGTTCTAGCTGAACGAGCCAAAAGTTTTCTGGCTCGACGCTCTGTAATTCTTCGCATAATAGGAGCAGTAATTCTGTTGCGGTAGAACTGTCTAGTATCGGCAACCCGGTTGTTAATAAAGCGAAGAACCTTCCCATTCCATGGTGTATAAGGCCAAAGAGCGTGAAAGAACCCAAAGGTAGGAAGTATGAGTGCCGTTTCAATTGCAAAAAATGCTTCTGGAGTAAATGGCCCCATCACGACTGCGCTGCCGGTTGTGGCAAGAGAAACGATCCAGCGACCGAAATGAGGTAATCCTGTAGACTCAGAGGCCCAAATATTTTGAATTTCATTGCCGTTTATTCGATTTTCAATGACGGTTCTTTGTTCTTCAATAAGGTTTCTGCGTCGTTGCTGAAGGACTAAGAGTTCAAAGTAGTCTTGAATTTTATCAATCGAATGAAGGATTAGGGCCTTAAGAAATTTTTCACCCTGCTCACCTGTAGAGAGTGCAATATATTGAGCTCTCATACTTTGGAATTGCTGAGCCGAATAGTTAAACCTTGGATCAACACCCTTGTTAACGGATTCAGTTATTTTTTTGGCGAGGAGATCGGCATCGAGCATTGAAAGTGGCTGATTTCCACGTTCAGTTGCAAGGTCCGATTTAAATTGTTGAATCATTCTTTCTGCGAGTGAAGTCATCGTGTCGAGACTCCACTCGGTTTGATCAAGCTCAACGTCAGAAATTACCATGCTAAAGCGCTTTAAAAAGAGTTCACTACCAAACAATCCACCGTCCCTTTTGAGGATTTCTCTTATGGCGTCTCCTTTTTCATAATGTTTTCTGAAATAGGCTGCCAAAAACTGGGGATCGTTAAAATCAAGCGATGCAATTAGGATATCGTTTTGAGCGATCTCTGGATTAGTTCCATTACTTAATACTCTGACCTCTCTTGAGGGAGATAAAGCAAGGGCGTTATTAGAGTTTGAGAAGTAATCTTCACAAGTTTTTGCTGCTAAAGAGTCTTGCGAAAAAGCCGCAATAGCAAAGGCTGTAAATAGCACGGGCAGCTTTAATGCCGAAAGCGTCATCATAAAATCCTCCAAATAAGTTTGAAAGATTTACATCACTGTCGACGATTTTGACAGATGCCCATTTGCGGCTAAAGCCGAACGCGGCCTTGTTCTAGTTCATTTAAATTATGAATGAAATTTCAACTAATTTTGTAGAGAGAACGAGAGAAACTCTCTACAAACAGTTCGGTTGGCGCTTTATTAGAAAAATAGGAGGAAAAAGACTAACGGCTTCCAAGGCTGGCAGGTACATATCCAGTGTCGCCAGAAAGCCTAAATACATAGGTTTGTCTGACGTAGCCAGCTTGACCCTTGTAGAATCGGTACTTCGTGAACGCTCGCAAAGAGTTTGCGTTCATGCGATTAGTACCACTGGATTGCGCAACTTTGATCTGAGTTGGCTTACCAGAGTTTGTGACGTATGCAACTAGAGTGACCACACCTTCTTTTCGGGAAAGACGATCTCTTTGCGGGTAAACGGGAGGTCTATTGCCGGGAAATTGCTTGAGATTGTCGGCATCACGCAAGCCATCAACTGATCCAGGCGCTCCAGAAGCATTACCCTGAAGGTCAGGAGAGTCGGCCTCTTCGTTTTCTAGGGGTGATTGATCGGATTCCTCATCGGAGGCTTCACCCATCATCGCAGCAACAGCATCGTCTTCGCTAAAATTCGGATCAACTGTTTCTGAAGATTCTTCATCATCTTCTAGAGTTTGATTGAGGTCAGCGGCAAGGGCGGCCGTTTCGGGATCAACAGCCTCTTCGCTCGGCTCAGGTAGTTCATCAAAACCACCTGTGGCGCGGGCAGAGTTAACTGCAGAGATATCCTTCAAGTTGAGTGGCTCGTTAGTGTCTTCTGCGAAACTATCTCGAGGAGATGGTTCATCGTTAACTGCCGATTTAATTTGAGGCGCAACAACAACTGTTTTTTCTGGAAGGCCAACGTCTGAGTCCTTTGTCGTAGTCACAGTTTTTCGGCCGGGAAGAACTGTGGGTATTTTATTGGACTTGGTCTTTGACTTTTTAGCGACCTTCTTAGCTGGGGGTTTCGCTACTTTTTCTTTTTTGAGCCCTTTTGTAGGCTGTTTTGCGGGAAGTTTACTTTGCTTTATGATAGCTTCGGGTTTTTTTGTATTTTGTGGTTTCGCCTCTGGCAATTTGGTCGGAAGAACAACATCGGCTTTATCGTCAACGATTTGGGGCTTAGAGGGCGCGGGCTCTTTGAGTTGCATCTTAGCTTTATTGAGTTCTAATTCCGCCGCCTTCAACTCGGCTTCTGGGATTTCATTAACCTCAGGGGCCGCATCTGGTGTACCAATATCAGGTTTACCAAGGGGGGACTGCACTACTTCTAGTGCGCTAACGCCGAGACTCGTGGGGGTTTCGGGTAGGGCCTCTGGGCTACTGAGTTTGTAGTAAATAAATCCAACAACAGCACCAAAGTGAATGAGGATTGATAGTGCCAAGAATCCTGAAAGTTTTTGTTTGTTATCGCGATGGCTATTCCACATCTGTTTCTCTCCCAAAGCCGTGAGTATCGATACTGTCTGGAAGGATTACAAAATATAGGCCAGAATTTGGGATCTGAAGTCAAAGGAGCAAGTTTTGGACCATGCTCCTGCAGCCTCTAAGGCGATTTTTTACAATGAACATGAAATTTTTCTAAAACAAAAAAGAGGGCCAAAGCCCCCTTTTTAAACGCACGATGTAATCAAGTTGCTAGGTGGCCAACAGATCTTCGGGTACATCGCCCTCAATAATAGATTGGGAAAGTCTTTTATGGTTAGCGTGGCCTACAAGTTTGGCCGCTTGATCAAAAGGAACGGGATCGATTTGTTGAATAAAATTTTCTTTAATTTCTGCAACAAGTTTCGCGTTTTCTTCAAGAGTTCCTTTAGAAATGGCGCCGTCACTAACAGCCTTTTCAATGGCGTCGATAGCAATCTGCGGGCTATCGAATTCGTTACAATAGAGCAAGATGTTACACCCTGCTTGAATAGCTCGCACGGCAATTTCTCCGACTTCCCAGTGATTGCGAAGAGCCTTCATATCTAGATCATCGGAAATAACTAAGTTTCTAAATTTAAATTCTCCTCGGATATAATCACGAATTATCGATTCAGATAGAGTAGCTGGCCATTCCGGATCTAAGTTTTTGTAGCGGATATGGGCGGTCATCACCATGGGAAGGCGCGCTCGAAATACTTTTTTGAATGGAGACATGTGGATGTTTTTAAGGGTATCAAGATCGGTGTCGTCTTCGGGCAATTCAATATGGGAATCAGGCTTGACACCACCATGACCTGGAAAGTGTTTGGCACAGGGGATGATACCCGACTTAATAAATCCTCTGACGAGTGCTGATCCTAGCTTCGCAACGATCTCTGGCTCCTTGCCAAGGGCTCGATCACCAATGATTTCATTTTCTGGATTAGTGAGAACATCAATACAAGGGGAAAAATTGAGGTTTATTCCCATGGCCGTAAGTTCGCTTCCCATCATATTGGCAAACTTAAAGGCAACAGATGTAGAGTCGAGTGCCGACATTTTTTCAGCGGTTGGCCATTGGGTAAAAGGGGCTTTTAGGCGAGCGACGCGGCCGCCTTCCATATCAATAGCAACAAAGAAGGGTGAGTGGTCTGACTTTTGATTGCGCAGACCCTGGAGTTCGCTGACTAGGGCGTGGATTTGTTCGGGGCTCTCTACGTTGCGCCCAAAAAGTGTTACGCCGGCAATGTCATTCTCCGTTAGGAACTTTTTTTCGTCCTCAGTTAGACTTGTTCCTTGAATTCCAATCATCATCTGTTGGCCAATTAACTTCTTCACTCGATCTCCCTGGCTCGGAAATTATTAACCTTTAATTTCTCACTATTCAGAGGCCAAATCAATCTAGCCTTTTGTAAAGGACGGGATATTTACTAAATAACTTGGCTGCTTTGTCCCTGGAGCCTTCTGCGCATTTCATCTCCGAGCACGAAGATGCTCAGAACAAATAGAAAGAGAAAGAGTCCAGGAAAAAAGCTTATATGCGGAGCCTCCCATAAAAATTGCCGTCCTGAACTTAAAAGAATACCCCACGAAGGTTCAGTAGGGGGTATTCCGAAGCCGAGAAAAGTCAGGCTCGATTCGGCGAGTAAAACTCCGGCAAACCCAAAAGTCATCTGCACAAACAGAGGAGAAAAAATATTGGGCCAAATATGGAAAATAATGAGTCTTGGATTTTTAGCTCCCAAGGATTTAGAACTTTGAACGAAGTCTTTGAGTTTAATTGATTGAACTTCGCCGCGCACGAGGCGAGCGTATCCAGCCCATCCAGTAATTGAGAGGGTAATTATCAAACTCCCTATTGAGGCGGACTGAATAACTGCAGCAATTGTAAGTACCAGAAGAAGACCTGGAAATGAAAAACATATATCTACAATTCTCATTATTATTTGATCAGTTATCCCGCCGAAATAACCAGACAGGGTTCCAAGGATAAGGCCCAATAAAACTGAAAGTAGGGTGGTGCCCAGTGAGATCGTTAGTGAAGTTTTTGTTCCTAGAATAACCTGACTTAAAACATCGACACCGTTTTGATCGCGACCAAAAGGAGCTTCCAAACTCGGAGCACTGAGGCGTTGACTCAGCTCCATATCTAAAGCCCCATCGTTTGAGAAAATTGGAAACAGGAAACTTCCAGAGACTATTAAAATCAAAAAAGCGATGGATAGAAGGGTTTTATAGTTTAATTTTCTTTTCATGACCCACCTCGTAGTTTGGGCTGGGTCAAGACATAGAGAAAATCGGTAATAATTCCGGCGAGTACATAAGTACTAGCTACAAAAAGTACACTCCCTTGAATCACGGGGAAGTCTCTTCTCTGTAAGCTTTCAAAAATAAGAGTACCAAGACCAGGCCAATCAAAAATTGTTTCGACGATAACTGTCCCAGTGAGGAGGACACCGAGTAGAATTCCGAGAAGTGTGAGTATGGGGCTTAGTGCATTCTTTAGTACATGTTTAAATAATACTTGATTAGGAGTATTCCCTTTTGCCAGAGCGACTCGCACGTAGTCTTCTCCGAGAACTTCTTGCACGCTTGCAAGAGTCATGCGGTAAATCAGAGCAATTAATCCCGAAGACAAGGTAAGAACGGGTAGAATTAGGTTAGCTATTCCTCCTCGTTCTGAAACCGGTAGAATTTCTAATTGAACTGCAAAAATAAAAATAAGAATGGGTCCTAGCCAGAATGACGGCATCGCCAAGCCCACGAGACTTAATGTTGATGACAATCCTCTAGTCATTTTTCTTTTTCTTGGAGCAGCCCATACGCCAAGGGGCACACCAATTAAGAATGAAAATATAAGAGCGACGGCCCCCAGTTCGAGGGTTGCTGGTAGCCGTTCAATAATTTCTTGGCTGACGGGGCGCTTTGAAAAGAGCGAGTGACCGAGATCCCCTTGCATAAGACCTAGAAAGTAATTTTTAAATTGGGTAAAGAAGGGCTGATCGAGGCCCAGGCTTTTTCGAAGAGCTTCTTTGTCAACGGCAGAGGCTTGTTCGCCGAGCATGAGATCAATAGGGTCGCCAGGCACAAAGTGAATCAACAGAAACGTAATTAACAGCACCCCTAAAAGACTCACCAGTGATCCTATGAGTCTCTCAAGGATGGATCGACTCAATTGGATTTTCCCGATTGGTTGCCATTGCCTGAATTATTCACTTTTACTTTTTGTTGATCCATCATTTGTTGTTGCTGAATCATTGTACTGGCATTGGGGTTTTTATGAAGTTCATTGATTTTTCCACTGGGCATGCCGCCAAAGAGTAACTCAATGTTTTTGGGGTTGTAGGGCTGGTTCGAAGTCGCATCGATCGGATCGTTAACGAGTTCGAGAGTCATGCCACTTGCGGGGGCTCGAACAAATAGGGGCTCTCCCTTAATGTTCATAACGTTAACAAATTTAGAACCCTTAAAAGTGTTGAGAATGCGAAATGCCTTTTGCCCTTTGTAAGCAATTTCGCTTTCGACATAAACTTCTCCGGGGTAAACCTTTGCCTCTTCTTCGGCAATAGCCTGAAAGCGAAACTTATTACCCTTGGAAACGCCCTCTTTACTTTGTAGGAGCATGTAGGTGAGAAAGGTGGATTGGAAGGTGTGGGGTCCAATCTTTGACTGGAGCTTTTGCGGCCTATTGTTGACTGTCACGATGGCATCCATGACGCCATTAATATAAGAGGCATCGATAGATTTCGTTTGTGTGCCGCGAACGAGAGTATAACGGTGCCTTAGGGGCTTTAGGCTTTGATCAGCTGTCGCTTGTATACTCTCTTGGATGTCACCTGCCGAGGGACTCGTTCTTAAAAAAGATGTGCTCGTGAATTGCTTTTTTTTAGCGTCGTACTCATATCTTTGAATGAAAAAGCCGATATGTTGGTTTTGTTGCATGATTCGGAAGTAGCCTTCAAAGATCACATTTGCCTGCACGTTTACTGAAAAAAATAAGACACCAATGAAGAGTGAAAGACTGTAAAAGCTCGATTTTAGTCGATATTTTGCCGCTATTTCCATATCTGATTCTCTCTTGAGAACAGAGAACTGTCAAAGCAGGGAATGCTTATTTATAATGACGGATTAGGAGGACTAGGGATGTTACGCAATGAAAAAGGACAAATGGCCATTTTTGTTGCCCTTATTTTTCAGGTGCTTTTTGTTTTCTTTGCCATGGTCGTGAATGTCGGACTTATCGTTCACGATAAAATCGCCTTACAAAATGCTGTCGATTTATCAGCCTATTACGGAGCCATGAAGCAAGGTGAAATTCTCAATAACATGGCCCATATTAATTACCAAATCAGACAGGTTAACAAATTAGCGACGGTTCGCTATCGCGTGATCGGGGATTTTGGTTTAACAAGTCACCCGGTTCGCTCGGGCACTCCTAACTCTGATACAACAGCGTACTCCGCCATACCAGGAACAGATTCGGCCAATGTTTGTGTGACCCATGCCGATTGGCAAGAGTCCAATGCCACGGATAGAGATGCAACCCTCTGTAATGATATTAACTTTTCAGTTTCAAACCTTCCATCGGTCAATGTGATCGCCGGGTTCTTGGGTTTTGTTAATGGGATTGCGAGTTTAGTAAATTCACTCCAGGGCGCTTTCGACCGTCGCTGTGAAATGTCGGGCCCTATCAATTGGAATTTTGCCGCAAAAATAATGGCCATGTATCGAATGGACCTCAATGTCAGAAAGAAAATGTTTGAGTCCCTGGGTAGAAATTTAACGGGTAGCCCTTCAGATTTTCTCGATAAAAATGGTGATTCGGTTGCAGAGGGTGCACAAAAGACACTTTTTAAAAACATGAGTGTCCAAGACTTTTCTTTTAGAAATATAGATTTCGAATTTATGAACGGTTTAGCTCAAGGGGATTGCGGTAGTTTTGAACAGGCATTTAGCGACATTCAAATTCTTCCCATGCTCTTTTATTCTGACTTCAATGATCCTGGTGGTGGTTGTCAGCGAGTGGTTCAACCAATTTCAACTCTTCCGCTTTCGGCGGGAGCCTACCCTGGCTTGGTTCCCATGGGTCAACCTCTAGAAGTTATGGCACGAGGAGAGCCCGCCGACCCCCTCATGCGTTCAAGTCTTGGTTACGAAAAAAATCCGTGGTGCATGGCCTATGTCGGAGTGAAAGCATCAATGACAACGAGAAAACCTTTTATGCCCTTTGGTGGTACCATTTCAATGGAGGCCAGAAGTTTCGCAAAACCTTTTGGTGGGCGAGTGGGACCATGGCACGGAAGTACCTGGTCCCGGGCGGCGGTTCGATCTTCGGGCGCGCCGACTGATGCTGTAGCACCGCCAAGAGCCAATGCTGCAGGCGGAGGTGCTACCGGAAGAATGAACTTTGCGCGCTATCCTGGCGATGGCTTTGGCTATCGCTCAGCGGCAGCTCTAGCGGCGTGGAATCAGTTTTTCGTCAACAATATCGTTGCGAAAAATGCAGTTCGTTACGCTGATTACGATCACCTCATCACGCCAAATCAATACGAGGGTGCTGGTGACTCATTGGCTAGGGGTATCTTTAGAAATTTTGAGCTTGCGGCCATCGCTCCTGATATTTTTGATATTACTTACTATTCAATCGAACCACGCTATTATAATAATTATTTGCGAACCCAACTGGCTCGCGGAACTTATCCATCTCTTTCTCCGATACCCGATTTAGGGGCTGTTAAACCAGATTCCCCAGCAATTGCGAGAAATGTAGAAGATCAACTCAATGTCGTTCTCTCTGGAAATGCACAAGATCTCGGTCTCGCTTTTTGGAAGGTGCGAAACATCGATCATGTTTTAACAAGCTGGGCGCAAAAACGGGCCGTTGAATACTCCTTTCCCGACGAGCGCTTTGGTGCTTGTTTTGCCAAACCGAACGATGCTAGGCCCAACCCAGGAAACTGTATTGCCGGCGGCCGGAATGGCTATTCGGTGAAGCATGTTGGTAAGAAGTATTTAAACTTCAATGGACATGAGCTCGGTAACGACGGGAGTTCTGGTCCGATCCGCAATAGTCCCCCGGATGACTTTTAATGGTAGTTTTTAAAAGTGTATGAAAGTGAATAGACAAAATATTTGTCACTGTCTAAAGACTTACCAGGTGTCGGACCGAAATTGCCTCAAAATGAAACACTGTTGTTTTCTGAGACCCTAGTTTCGGCAAAAATCCCAGTATTCATCTATACTAATTTAAAGGGATAAGTGCGAAAAAACTCAGTTTTTGTTGCCTCATTCCGATAAAGACTTATGTCGTGGAGGACTCTCGTAGTCCGTTCTCTGCAGGTCAAAGACCTCCTCCGCTAAAAAACTGATCTCCAAAGAAGAGGGGGAGTTCGTGTCGAAAAACATTCGATTACTATTCATTTTAATCAGCGGCCTTAGCCTTTCATTGATGGCTCACGCCAACCAGCCAGATCCTAACGATATGGATGGTGATGGTTATCGAGATTCAACCTATGGTTCTGGTACCGAGGTTAACGATATTTCGAATAACCAGTATTACAATAATACGAATGCGAACTCTAACCGACATGACTCTCGAACCATGAATGAGCGTTTAACCGACGCACGAAATGGTCTTGATTCGGCCCAAGGAAATCTTGGTGCTAGTCAACGAGCTCTATCAGAAGCCATTCGAGCGGCCGAGCAAGCCAATCGCTACCGTGATGACTACAACCCTTACTCGGATCCAGCTGTGCAAGCAGCACAAAGGCAAGTTCAAGCCAATGAACAAGCCGTCATGCAGGCTGAACAGCATTTACGAAGTGAACAGAGAGTCGCCGGAGCCACTAACAACGCTACAGATGATATGCGTGACGATGTGGCCAACGACTTAAATGATGCTGCAAATACCTATGAACTCGGCGGACCCGATTCGGTGAACCGAGGTGCTAAAGGAGCTCAAGCCCAACAAATGATCGGTGCGGCCATGAGTGCTGCTGCTGCCGCCGCCTTCTTTTCGAAGTGCGGTTGTCCTGGTTGTCAAATTAACTGTGTACTCGGCGGTCTTTCTGCTGCCCAAGCTGCCATGATGATGATGGGGGCTGCGCAAACGGGTTCAGGTACAATTAATCCAACCAATGTTGGCTATGGAAGTAGTGGAACAAGTTATGACCCATCAATATATAGTGGTTCTAACAATCCCAACGCTAGCGGTGTTAGCACAATGGGAGGGCTCAATTCCAACGATCCGGCAGCCATACAGGCCCGAGGGGTCCTCAATAAACTCAAAGAAATGGGCTATGAATTTAATTCTGATGGAACAGTGACTCTGCCTGACGGAACTAAAGTTTCTTCAAGTGCCTTCAACTCAGCTAAAGGAATGAAGGACGCTGGATTCTCTGATGCAGAAATCGCCAATGCATTGGCGGCGATGGATCAGGTAAAAGCACAAAACGCTAAGGCCAATGTTGTGGCTGTTGGTGTTGAAGGCGGCGGCGGTGGCCGTTCTGCCGGAGCTGTGAATGCTTATGGATCTGCGAGCCGTTACGGGAAAAATAAATATGGACGCAAGGGTAAAGATGCCAAGCGTGGAATTGCCAGCGTTGCTGGAATGAAAAAGAAATTCGGAAGTGACATGATTGGTGTTGCTAGTGACGACATCTTTAAAATGATCCGTCGTCGATATGATAAGAAACGTAAATCGAAAGCCTTTTTGGAATAAAGGGAGCGAGAAGCATTATGAAAAAGAGTTTATCTATTATTTTTTGTATGAGTTTACTAGCGGCTGCCCCCAATGTTTTGGCTCAGGCAACTAGAACCCAGCCAGGTCAATCCGAAGGTGGATGTCAGCAAATCGCAAATGACACTCACAATTACGTCAACGAGATCCGTCAGCCAGGCGGAGCCCTTGAGCAGGCACAAATTATTTCTGCAGAGGGTGCTGATCAGTCAGAGCTGTCACGCGAAGGTGCGCAAACAGGCTTCGATAGCATGGTTGATACGAATGCTCGACTTCTTATGTTGAGAGAGCGTTTAAGTGGTCTAACAGGATCTTGTGAAGAAACCTGTTCGCAACTCGAAAGAGATCTTGCTCAACAGAAAAGCTATCATGAGCAAATGGCTTCGTCGACAATGATGCCAGCCTCAGCCCAGCACCAGCAGATGGCTCAGGACTTCGAAAGCAGAAGGTCGCGTGCTGAACAGGATTTGAATTCCTGTCGAACAGCTGAAAATGAAGAAGGTGGCCAGATGGATGGTCAGCTCGGCAACCTAGCTCAATTACTTCCAGCCCTCATGGCAATGATGCAAGGAATGGGTGGAGCCGACGACCCTGAAGCGGTTGAGTCGGCCGACAATAGCTGTATTGGTATGGCAAAACAAAAAATTGAAGCTGCACAAAATGGTGAAGATCCGGCCTATATCGATGCCATCGAAAAAACCTATAACAATCTATGTAACGATAGTGGTGTTGCCATTGCTGACCTTGGTTCGGTCGGTGGAGCGACTCCTAACGGAAGTGTCACTGCCAGCCGTACAGGTAACTTGCCCGATAGCCGTGCTATCGATCAAAGTTTTGCCGGCGGTCTTGAAAAAGACGGTCAGAGCTCTAAAGTCGAAAGCTTTGGTGGATCTGGCGGTGGATTCAACGGTGGATCTGGTGGTGGCGGTCGAGCAGCGAGCCTCAATGGTCGTCGTCGCGGTGATCCTAATAAATTAAATACCGACATTATGAAGGGAACTTCAGGTGGTGGAATTGGTGGTGGTCGTCGCGGTGGCGGTGGTGCCTATGCCGCTGGTGGACCTCGTAGTGGTCGATATGGCCGCACACCAAACGCCGACGCTAGTAAAGCCAATTTAAAGCAGTTTTTACCAGGTGGAAAAAAGTATCGTGGTCCCGCATCGGCTGCCGCTAAAAAAGGCGAAGTCAGTGGTGCTCTTGGGCCATCGAATTTTGAAAAAATAACTCGACGATACCAAAAGGTACAGAAGTCGTTACTTCCCTAGGGAAGGTAATAAATAAATCCGTGAGTTTTTCAAGAGTAGGGAGGCTTTGAGAAACTCACAAGCGAGGGTTTAATGAAAGTATATGTAGTGATTATTTTAACTTTAGCGAGCTTCGGCTTGGCTAAAGCCTCAGAAGTCTTTCTAGCTCCGGTGGATCTAGATGGGGGACTATCTGCGTGGGTTCAAGATATTGAACTCCTTCGAATCGAACATCAAAGTAACTACGTAGAAGTCGACCCTGACAGTCTTTTTGTTCAAGCACTATTAAAGTTTGAAGAAAGTTATCCAACGAAAAATTACGTGGTTTTAAAGCCGTCGATACAGAAGCGCCCAAATCGTGGCTTAGCTTCAGTTGGTTGTGACCCTACAGACTTCTTTTGTGAAGATCCCAGCGGAACTTCTGTTTACGAAGACGTGGCAGCGGAACCAGTAGATGCAGAAGAAATTGTGGATTTTCCGCAAGAGAATAATGATCTGGTCAGATATAATGAATGTGTGGCAGAGGGAATGAGTCGTGAGGATTGTGCTCAGTCTTTGCTTCCACCAATACCTGAGGAGCGTCCATCGCAAGCAATGGATGCTTATAATGAGTGTGTTGCCTCCAGAGATCCTTTGGACTGTAATCATCTTCATCCCGATTGGCAGGGTCCAGCGGCTCCGATAGCAGAAGACCGGCCCCAAGGATGGCATTATCCAGATCCAGTGAACCCAGATATTGAAGTAACAAACTGGGACACCTGTATGCAGGCCTATGAAAATTCAAGTCTTTGCGGTTACTGGGGTTTTGATCCAAACAATCCAGATGCTGAGTATGATCCCACACAAGTCGGGCGCGTAGATCCTAGTGCCGTTCCTGAAGGGGTTATTGACCCGAGTGCAGAAATTACCCCTGGAAGAGTCAACCCCAACGCTGAGGTCCCTCCCGGTGAAGAGGCACCGAGGGTTGCTGGTCCGAGGAAACCCAGTGAAGAAGTCTTCAATAGATGTGAGCGCAGTTACTCAAGGGCGGCTCCCATTTGTGGATCGGATATGAATGATCCCGACCGCAATGCTGTACAAAACTTTTTAAGGACTCAAGCCGGTCCAACAATGATGACGGTCGCAAATTTACTCTCCCAGTTTTCTGCCATGAATTCTGCGAGTTCAGCACAAGACACCCAGGGGATGCTCAATGCCTGTAAAAGAGCGCAAAGAGTAGCTACTGGAATGACGGCACTCAACGGAGCTTGGGCTGGTGGTTGTGCTCTTATGCGAAGACAGTGTGAAGACTCTTGTGTTGAGTACATCGATGCGGCCACAATCTATCGTCGTTCGGGCGATGTTTCTCCTGAAGATTTTGACGAAGTGACAGAAAAATTTCAAAGAGCGCGTCGCCTAGCTTATCAATGTCGAACCAATGGTCCAATGACCCAATCGACACGAGCGGGAATCATGGGTGGTGCTCAGTCGGCCGTTTTAATGTCACAATCGAGACTCTGTGTAGAGCAACTCGAGGCTTTGGGGCCATGTTCCGGACCGGATGCCCATACAAAGCCAGAGTGTAGTGATTACTGTGGTCGCCCCGAAAACGCTGGGAGTCCTGCTTGTGCAACCATTGCAGGAATTGATTGTACGGATCCCTCTCAAGCTCGATCCAATCCAGCCTGTATTTGTCAGCAAAACCCCAACGATCCAGCTTGTACTGGTGGCCTTAATCCGATGCCCACTGGAAACAACACAAATAATGGCGGGCGCACGGGCTACGGAACTCCTTCGGGTACTGGTGGAAGCACGAGCTTTGCCAGTTCTACAACAGGTTATGGCCCTGCTTCAGGCCCTGCTTCAGGCCCTGGTGGCCCCGGAGCGCGCAATCGAAATGGTGGTAATCAAAATGCCAAAGTCGAGAGCTTTAACGGTTCAGGCGGTAGTGGTCCAGCTGGTGGCGGTGGCGGCGGAGCCACAGGTTTTGGTGGTGGATCGAACCCTGGAGCTACTGGTATAGCTCTTAAAACTGATATTATGGGCGGTACAACTGGTGGAGGACTTGGTCGTCGTCGCGGTGGCAATGGTCGCCTAGGGCGTGTGGTTCGTGGTCGTCGAGCCGGTACTAATAACCAAAACCAACAAAACCAAGGTGTGGATCTCGCCTCCTTTTTACCAGGTGGCGCTGGCTATGCCCAGTACCAGAAACAAAGAGGTCTTGCTGGAAATATGACGATCAAAGCGAGAGATGGAATAACTGGACCTTATGGGCCGAGCTTATTTGATAAGGTGTCGCGACGCTATCGAATTAAAGAAAGAACGCTCACTCCATAAAAAGTAAATTAAAATTTACGGATCAACGACTTGCCTGAGCTCAAACGCTCAGGCATTGTTTTTTTATGACTAAGAAAAATTTAAACATCGTTGGAATTATGAGCGGAACGAGTATGGATGGAGTTGACTACGTCCTTTGTCGTTTCAAAAATGTTGGATCGTCGCCAAAGATTGAATTCCTAGATTTAAAGTCGGTGCAATTTTCAACTAAGCTTCTTGATAAACTTCATTTGGCAGCACAAAACAAGCTCAGTCTCTGGGAGAGTTCTGAACTCCATTTTGAATTGGGAGAGTTTTATTCTAAAAAATTGAAGGCCATCGCCAAGTCAAAGGCTTGGAAGATCGATTTAATCGGGCTCCACGGGCAAACGGTTTACCATAGGGGGAGGCATTCAAGCTTGCAATTGGGAGATGCAAATTTTCTAAGCCAAGACTTCAATTGCCCGGTGGTTTCTAACTTTCGAGCGGCTGATGTCGCTCTGGGCGGCCATGGTGCGCCCTTAGCGCCTTTCTTTCACAAAACCTTGCTATTACCCCTCTTGAAGTCAAAGGCCCTGGCATTTCACAACCTCGGGGGAATTTCTAATCTTACCTATCTTAAAAAGACGGGATCAGGCCGTCTTCAATTTCATTCATTCGACACGGGACCGGCTAACATTCTCATGAATCTCGAATACATGCGTAATTTTCCGGACTCTCGAGGTTATGACCGAAATGGTTTGATGGCATCCAAGGGCACAGTTTCGACTACAATTTTAACTAAAATGTTGAGGCATCCTTTTTTGCGTAAGAAGTTTCCGAAGAGTTGTGGTCGCGAAGAGTTTGGTGAAGAGTTTTTAAAAATCTACCGCAATTCCTTGAATCGTCTGAGTGTTGAAGACCGCTTAGCGACACTTTGTGAGTTTTCGGCCCTTACAATTGCCGAGGCCTATTCGAAGCTTTTAAAAGACCTTCCCGAAACGATCTACTTTTCTGGAGGTGGTGTTTACAATAGAAGTCTGATGTCTCGCATACAATACTACTTACCCGATGTCGAAGTTAAAACTTCTCTAGATTTAGGCTGGCCTGCCAACGCTATTGAAGGCGGTGCTTTTGCTCTTTTAGCCGGCTATCGCTATTTCGAAATGCCTTTAGAGTTAAAGCCTATTACTGGGGCAAGAAAAAATAGTTTATTGGGTCAAGTGACGATTTAAAGCTTTCTAAGCGGGTCTCTTATTGAGTTCATCGAGGCTGTGAATATACTTTTCTTCCCAAATGGCTTGGGCAATAATGTAACCGGCCTCAGTTTTAAGGGGTATCGAAATCCCTCTTGAGCTGGCCAAACTTTTCTGTGCTACTTCGTTTTCTTTAGCAATGTGAGAGCACTCAATTAGAATGGGCCTTGCATTTGATTCTTTCCAAAGGTAGGTACTCGCTCTTCTAAATATGGTCTTAGCAGCCGTAACACAGATCAATTGAGAATCCAGTGCCACGTCTGTATTGAGAGATTTACTAATGCGATCAACAACTGAACGATCAAAGCTGATTACAAAAACACAGCGGGACTTACCCGATTTGAAGGTAATGCGAACATGTTCTCTTTCGGAGTTAAGGTTACCAGGCTTTTTGAGCTGAGTTAATTCTTGCTCGGGCTCAAGATTCATAACCTTCGAGATAAATCCCACAGTACCCTGGATATAGGCATTGAGAACGGCAGCACCTATTCTCTGATCGATTTTTCCAAGTCTAAGTTGATTATTGACCTCATCGAGAAGGGTACTCATCTCGAATGGTTTTGGAATCATTTTAAGGTGAGAGTATTTTCTCTCTAAGTTGGGATCGGGATACCCGGTGATAACGATAATCGGAGTATTATTATTGAGCTGGCTGTCGAGTGCCGTTTGAATAAAAGCCTGGCCCTCTCGTTTTGGCATTTTAAGATCAGTGATAATTATATCGAAAGCTTGAAACTTAATCTTATGACTAGCCTCAACACCATCGCTGGCGTGAACCACCATCAGGGATTCACCGTAATTCATCTCTATGTAGTTATCGATAAGCTCTCTAACCTCTGGTTCATCATCGGCTATAAGAACCCATTTTTTGGCTCCAGACATACACTATTTAATTCGGCTTTTCGTGCTCTTACGAAAGGCCAAGGGGACTAAAAATAGTAAATTTAAAGAATACTTAACTAAACCTTAGTCTTGGTCTTAATCTAGGATGGCTCGTATCGAGATAAATCTTATAACGATAATGATAAGTCATATTCTCATGTTGAGATAGATTTCTTAAGTTCAACGTAATACGAATGATCGTTATCAGCCAAAGCTTGTAGTTTCAACTCCGCTTCCTTCAAACCTTCGGGGTTTCCAACTTCAAACCATAATCCTTCGGCGCGAAGAACATTTACTGAGAAGCCTTTTTCGATGGCCTTGTCTAATACTCCGTAGAGAATATTGGACTCTCCGTCGGCGGGGATATGATCAATGATTTCTTTTGATAAGGCCATGTATCCTGTAAAGTGAAGGCCGCTTAGATGTTTTTCGGGTGTGTTTTTGCCAAAACCTTTAACCTCGTCATTGCCATTAACCCAGACACCACCAAATTGAGTTCCGACACCGGGGTGCTCAATACACAAGATCGTGGCAAGAGAGTCGCTGCTCTTTCGATATTCCGAGAGCTGTTTCAAAATGCCATCGGACTTTGGAAGAAAAATTTCATCACCATTGCAGTACAAAATATCATCGCAGTTATCTAAGAAACCCCAGGCATGCCTCAACCCTCCAGCTCCACCAAGTATGGCATCCCTTTCGAGACTAAAAGAAAACTCTTCACCATCTAGTCTGAGAGGCTCTAGGGCTTCGCGCATTTTTTCTGGAAGATAGTGGAGATTAAAAATAAAATTTTTAACACCGCTTTTTCTTAGTAAATGAATGCTGTGATAAACCAAGGGGACCTGATTAACTCTTATTGCAGGCTTGGGCGTCGAAAGGGTGAGTGGTTTTAACCGTGTTCCCTTTCCGGCAGTGAGTATAAATGATTTTGTCATGCTTCGAATCTTTTATCGTAGAGACCGTGATTTTCTAAAATGTCATTAAAGTCTTTGTATTCACTAAAGTGCTCTAAGGACGCTCTGACGTGTTTAAGAGTTCTTCGAAGGTATTTTAAATAGCGACTATCATTTCGATTGACCTTAAAGCTTGCAAAGCTGCCGCAGGCCTTGAAACATCTTTGAATCGATTGAAGTTGATAAACGTTTAAAAACTCATCTTTAGAATTTGGTACATAGGAATGTTCTTTAGCAGATTCCAGGTAGTAATCGATACAGTAATCGTGGACATGAGAATTCAGTTTTACATAAGAATCTTTAAATAGGCTGACTAAGTCATACTGAATGGGGCCCATGCGAGCATCTTGAAAATCAATGACCCGCATTTTACCAAACTTAATCATGACATTTCGAGAGTGATAATCGCGGTGACAAACATACTGTTCTTGGTTTGAGAGCTTTTCACAGATATCAGAAAAAATGGAAGCTAAAGATTTTTTCTCCGATTCACTGAATTGAATTTTACAAAGATTTTCTAAGAGATGCTCCCGTCCGTAGTTCATTTCCCAAAGGAGCTTTTCTTTATCAAAAACTGTGGTGAAGGCAGTAGATTCTTGATCGAGCTTTTTTGTAGCGAAGTGAATCTTTATGAGTTCATCAATAGCAAGTTGATAAAAAGGAATAACTAATTCTTGGTTCTGATTCTCCCAAAATTTTCTCTCTAGAGTGAGGTCGCCCAGGTCTTCAAGTAACATAAGGCCTAGCTTTGGAGATTTTTTAATGACTTCTGGAACTTGAACACCAGCTCTTGAAAATAAACTGTGAACACTTAAAAAGGGAAACTGTGGAGAATCTTCAAACGGCTCCCAAGCCATAATGACATAGGATTTTTCCTCCTGTACGAGCCGATAATACCTTCGGGTTGAGGCATCACCTGCCAACGGGAAGATTTCGTATTTTCCAGATTCAAAAGTGGGACTCAAGAAATCAGAAATATTTTTTTCGTCCTTAGACTCTCTAAATACCTTCATAGGCAAACTTTCTACAGCATTTAAACTCATTAAAGTATTTTTCCAAAGATTGTTGGAAGAGGCAAGCCTCTAGATAGAAAGCTACAAAAAAGCTACATTGGGACAAGTATACATAAGTATAGTTATTAAACTCTTAGACAAGAGCGAGGTGGTTGTGAATGGGCAAATCTTCGATTTCATCGGACCCAAAGCTCGCTTTTGCTAGGATCTTAAGTGACAATTTTTGTAAAATTCTCTTTTGTTCTTTTAAGTCATACATTGAATCATCTAGTTCTCTATCTTTGTACGAAATGTAGTTTCGTTTACTGAGGTGATTGAGAATATCTGAACAATCTGAGTTTTCTGGTACTTCAAAGATAAACAGTGGAAGCTCTTGGCTGGGAATCCAATCAATTATTTTGTGAATTCGTGCTTGCTCCTCAAAGCTCAATTCATGAAAGTCAGAGACATAGACAACGGCAGAGCCCATGCTTTTTATTTCATCAGCATTTTGAACGTCGAAAAAACTAGAGTCCACTCGCATGAAAGCCCACCGTCGACTCATTTTATGAATCTCATGGGCGATCTTTAGATTTTTTAGGCTTTCATTTTCGGTGAGTAAAATGTGTTTGAGTACTTTTCGTGGCTGCGATGCCTTGGGGATCGTACCAATTGACTCAAAGAGCTCCTGAAACTGACAGAAACTCGAGATATTTATGATTTCGGAATTTTTAATTTCTGGGTCTTTCGAATAATCCCATCTCTCAAGGTCTTGAATCAATGACTCTAGGCTGGTCGCTAAAAACAGAGCCATCTGTTCTTGTATCGAATCGCTGGGGTTACTTAGACCAAGAATCTCGACAACGCAAATGGGTTGATACATTCCACTAATGAAATAAACCCATTGATGGGTCTCATCATTATATATAAGACTAGTTTGCGATTTCTGGAGTTGCTGAGACGATAGCTCCCATGAACTACAATAGCTCATAGGATGAACTAAGATTTCTAGTTCGAACCGGTTTAAGAATACTTCGTTTACACGTTCAACGACTTTTTCAATCATCTCCATGAGCCCCTATAAGGCAAAGCCTGTGCCTGGTGAATATAGTACTCTTGCTCCTGTCTGATGGCTGGTCACCCTTTTAGAGGGGTGTTACTCTGGTAGCGCTCATTAATCTAAGTGCATGTAATTACTGATGAAAATTTATTAGAACGAGGGTGTAGTGATTTTGAACAGTTTGGGGGCGAGACTCCGAATTCAGGCACCCTTGAGGAAACTACTCTTTTCACCGCTTGTTTCGACGTAGATCTTTTAGACATCCCCAAATAAAAAGTCCCCTTACAAGAGTAAAGGGACCAATAAATTTCTTTTTTTAATCGAGTCAGAGCTATGATTTAGCGATTCGACGCTTATCTAGTCCGTACTTTTCGACTTTCATGATCAATCCAGCGCGAGAGATACCGAGTTCTTTAGCAAGTTTCGACTTGTTCCAGCCCGTTCTTCTCAAACCTTCTTTAATCATCTGGCGCTCAAGTTCTTCGAGGGCATCTTTAAGCTTACCGTGAACTCGGGCACCCTGAACTTTCCCTTTTTCAGAGCTTTCGATGATTTTCGGAGACAGCATATCAGCTGTTAACTTCGTTTCATCACTTGAAAGGACGACCATTCTCTCCATCTCGTTTTGGAGCTCACGGACGTTACCTGGCCAAGAGTAATCATAAAGCTTTTCAAGAGCTCTCTTGGTAAGAACCTTCTTCTTAACTCCTGTTCTTTCGGCAGCAAGTTGCAAGAAGAACTCAGAAAGAAGAGGAATATCTTCTTTTCTCTCTCTTAATGGCGGTACACGAATATTGATAACGTTGAGGCGATAGTATAAATCCTCACGGAATGTCCCTTGCTCAACCATATCTTTTAGCGGCTTGTTTGTTGCCGCAATCACGCGGACATCAACCCGGCGAGTATCAACGGCACCAACTGGCGTGTAAGTTCCTTCTTGAAGAACGCGGAGAAGCTTTACCTGCATCTGTGGAGAAGTATCACCAATCTCATCCAAGAAGAAAGTTCCCTTATCAGCAATTTCAAAGAGACCCTTCTTATCTTTATGGGCACCAGTAAATGAACCTTTAACGTGACCAAAAAGTTCTGATTCGAGTAGGTTATCGTTAAACGCCGAACAGTTCTGTAGAACAAAAGGCTTATCTTTTCGACTCGAATTGTAGTGAATTGCCTTAGCAATCAATTCCTTACCAGTACCGTTTTCCCCTTGGACAAGAACAGTACTGTCTGCGCTCTTGATTTTATCGAGTAGAGCATAAAGTGATTGCATGGGCTTAGATTTACCAATCATATTGTCGTATTTATAGCGACTTCCCAATTCTTTATTGAGTTCGCGGATGCGATCTTCTCGTTGTGTGATTTCAAGGTGAAGAGTCACGATCTCTTTAGCAACGAGGTCGACGAGATCATAGAAGTGCTCACGATCTTGGTCGTCCATAAATTTGATTTTAGATAGTGCCTGATCAATAAGATCCGCACTGGCACCAAATGCTGCTAGACGCTCACGAACTTCAGACAGTCTGTGGGCTTCGCTTGGATCTTTAATAAAACCCATTGCCACAACAGTTCCCATGAAATCGTTATCTATTAAAATAGGAAAGATAGCGATATCAAAACCAGCCATATCCCATTTTCTAATGGAGTATCGATTTTCTGAAAGTCTTAAATCGTCGATAGCTTTGGCAACGGTTTGTGCCAAGTTATCCTTTGCCGAATCCTTAGTTAAATAGGTTTCAACTGACGGGTTAATTAACTTTGCTTTTTGATTGTCGAACCCTCTGATGTGTCCACGCTCATCTGTAAAAACAGTATCGATATTCCACCAGGAGTTTAGAATTTGTTTAAGCTTTCGAATCACATGTATGTGTTCAAATTCATCCCAATTAATCACGAACTTCCTCCCCAAGACTCTGTCAAAAAATTGAGGGTTTTTACAGTCCTGTCAAAAACCCAGACAATTTACTTATCGTCCAAGAAGTTTACGACTTAAGTGAAACTGAAAAAAATTTTTGCAGAAGTTGTCAGGATCAAACAGGGGGCTTTATAAATAAATTAGACAATAAATAGTCGGATTAAGTCTCAGAATGAGACATCTGCAGTTGATAGAAGTTATAGTATTCCTGCTTATTGGCCACCAGTGAGTCGTGAGAGCCTTGTTCAATAATTTGGCCATCTTTTAGTACAAGGATTCTGTCTGCGTTTCTGACAGTGGATAATCTATGGGCAATTATGAGGGCCGTCTTGCCCTTCATCAATTCGTCTAATCCTTGTTGTACAGAAACTTCACTGGCTGAATCGAGTGCACTTGTGGCCTCGTCTAGAATGAGTATATCAGAATCCTTAAACATAGCCCTGGCAATACTGATTCTTTGTCTCTCGCCACCAGAAAAAAATGAGCCCCGCTCTCCGGCCATAGTTTTTAGGCCCTTACTCTGTTTTTCAATAAATTCCTGGGCTTTTGCGAGTCTCACCACCGTTTGTATCTCGTCGGGGGTTCTGTCGAGGTTTCCGTAGTGGATATTCTTCTCTAGAGTATCATTAAACAAGAAGACATCTTGGGTGACCAGGCCGATGTGTTTTCGCAAATCGTGAAGTTTAAACTCCTTTGTCGAAATACCGTCGACAAGAATTTCGCCTTCACTAGGATCAAAGAAGCGACTGAGAAGATTGACGAGGGTCGATTTACCACTTCCACTTTCGCCAACAAATGCAATTTTTTGTCCGCGATCAATAGTCAGGTTAATATTTTTAAGTACATAACTGTCATCGTACTTAAAGCTCACGTTTTTGTACTCAATTTTCTTCCAATCAACAGGGAAGGACAGGGGCTGGGCGATTTCTTTGACCTCTTCGTTAGCCTCTATAATTCCGTAAATTCGGTCAATCACCACGATGTTTTGCTGAATCTTAACGAAAGCCGTTTGTATCTTTTTAATTGGTTTTTGTAAGAGGCCGGCGGCCATAATAAAACCGACAAACTCTCCGGTAGAGCTTTCTCCAGAAGATATGAGGCTAATTTGATAAAAACAGATGATGGCCACAAGAATTGAGGCAAAGAACTCATTAAGGGGGCTGACAAATTCCTCCCGTTTTATGATCGTTTTTCTTTGCTCGACGTAGTGGTCATTACGTTTTTTGAAGCGACTTTTCATTTCAGTTTCTAAATTAAAAGACTGAATGATTTTAACGCCATCGAGATTTTCTTTTACTGCTGAAGTTAAATGATCCATGGCCTCTTGGCTGCGATAGCCATACTTCCGCAACGACTTAGACACTTGTTTAATTATCAAAATGAAAATCGGCGCAAATATCAGGCAAAAAAGCGTTAATTTCCAGTTGGTATATATCATAAAGCCGATAAGACTTAGGGCAATGAGTGGCTCTCTAACAATATCCGAATAGTAATTCAGGCCCTGTTGCAGAACATTGGTATCATTGAGCACCTTACTTAAAATACTTCCGGAGCCTTCAGAGGATTTCATATGAAAGCTCAATTTATAGTCGAGAATCTTATTAATAAGTAATTCCCTGACTCGTGCAATCACTCTTTCTGAAACCAGCTTCACTAAATAGAAGTGATAAAATCGCGTAATCCCTGAAATTAAAAAGAGGGCGGGTAAGCCTAAAAGAACAAGCTTGGCTTCTTTGAGTTCCGTGACACTCAATTGGGTGGTTGAAGCTTTCTTAAAAACATCTTCGATAAGGAATTCAAGCATCAGTGGCATTACTGGTGCCAGGGCACTCAAGATAATAGCCAAAAACATATAAGTAATAATATTGTACTTATGTAGTTTTATTTCTGGCCACAATTTCATGAGGCTTTTGTACATTTGCTTTCTCCTTAGAGGATCCCTTTTTGCTTTTTAGATTCTCTGGAAGTAAATACTCTTTTAAAAATCGAGCCGTGTGGCTCTTTTTTTGGTTCATTAATTCATCGGGTGTGCCGTGGGCGACAATTTTTCCGCCCTTATCTCCCGCCTCGGGACCAATATCAATAATATAGTCCGAGCGGCTAATGACTTCGAGATTGTGTTCAATTAGTAGTACGGATCCGCCATTTTCTACGAGCTGATTGAGGACTTTCATCAATAAATCTATTTCACGAAAATGAAGGCCCGTAGTCGGTTCGTCCAAAATATAAAGTGTTGCCTTTTGATTAGTTTGCAAAAGTTCTTTTGCAATTTTTAAGCGCTGACTTTCACCACCACTCAGTGTGCTCGCGGCTTGACCGAGCTGCAAATACTCAAGGCCCACTTCTTTTAAAAACGAAAGGGGTTTACGAATATTCGGATAAGAGACAAAGAAGTCCATGGCTTCTTGAACAGTTAAATTGAGGACATCGAAAATATTTCTCTTATTAAATTTAATTTCTAAAATTTCGTCTCGATAGCGTTTGCCATTGCAGGACTCACAGGGAATAGAAACATCGTCCATAAAAAGCATATCGATGGTTTCAGAGCCAAGCCCTTTGCAGACTGGGCACCTGCCGCCTTCGACATTTAAACTAAATGTCCCCGGTGTATATCCGCGATCTTTAGACTCTTTTGTACCGGCAAAGACATTTCGAATGGCATCGAAAACTTTTAAATAGGTAACGGGGCTACTTCGAGCGGATTTTCCGATGGCTTTTTGATCAATTAGTAGAACATTTTTAATAAACTCGTAGCCGGCTATACTTTTAAACTCTTTGGTTGGCAGAAAATCAATACCCAAGGCTCTGGCCACGGCGGGGTAAAGAGTTTGTGTAATCAATGTCGATTTACCCGAACCAGAAACACCGGTGACGGTGACCAGGCGATTAAGTGGTAGCTCTAGATTCACGTTTTTAAGGTTATTACCCTTACATCCCTCGAGCTGAATTTTATACTTGTAAGTTTCTTTATCGACGGGTCTTGGTGTTAGTTGCGGAATCCATTTTTTAGTCAGGCTCAGGTAGGGAACTGTTGGGGAGTCTGGAAAGTTATAAAAATCTTCGGTTTTTCCTGCGTAAACGACTTTTCCGCCGAGCATTCCAGAGCCCGGACCCATTTCGATAATATGAGTGCTGTTTTCAATCACATCGCGATCGTGTTCAACAACCACTAGGGTGTTACCTAGGGCTCTAAGATCTTTTAAAATATTGATGAGGCGCTCGTTATCTCGCGGATGAAGGCCAATGGTCGGCTCGTCCAGAACATACAGCGCTTGAGAAAGGCCCATGCCCAATTGCTTTGCGAGGGTGAGTCTTTGAAACTCACCGCCAGAAAGAGTTTTTGTGGGGCGATTGAGTGTTAAGTAGCCAACTCCCACATCCACTAGAAATTTGAGTCTAGCGTTGATCTGCGAGAGGATCTCTCCGGCCACCTCTTCTTCAAACTCGTTGAGCTCTATATCAACCATCGCTTCATAGAGTTCGCTGATGGTCATTTCTGAGAGCATATTGATGGTGTAGCCAGCAATATCTACAAGTTCTACTTCGGGCTTTAAGCGAGTTCCCTCACAGTCAGGGCAGCCAAATGGACTTTTAAAGCGCGAAAGAAAAACGCGCACGTGCATTTTATATTTCTTTGTCTCGAGGTAATCGAAAAGACCACGCACTCCAAAGAACTCATCATCGCCTTCCCAAAGAAGTTCTTTTTGCTTTTCTTTAAGTTCTTTATAGGGTTTTTCAATAGAGATTCGTTTTTTTCGACAGTAAGAAAGTAATTTTCGGCGATCGTTGGCCGCGCTTGGCATAGCGAAGGGTTGTATAGCTCCTTCGGCCAGTGACAGATTGTGATTGGGAATTATTTTATCGGGATCGAGATCGAGAATATTACCAAAACCATTGCAGGTTTCACAGGCACCGAGAGGGTTATTAAAGCTAAAAAGTCTTGAACTGAGATCTGGAAAGCTAAAACCACAAATAGAGCAAGCGTTGTCCTCGCTAAAAGCCGATTCGTCACCTTCTGTGGTAACAACTCGGGCCCTTCCACCGGGAATTCCCGTATTAAATTTAAGGCTGGCCTCGTAGGCCTGTTGGAATGAATCAATCAGCCGCGCGCGATCGTCTTGCTTGAGCACGATCCGGTCGACAATGACGTAGAAATCTCGCTTGGGTATTTGACTGAGTTTTGTCGTCGGAGAGAGTTCAATAATTTCTCCCAATTGGCCCGACTTTGGCTCTTTTAAGCAGGGGGCAATAAGGTACTCATCGAGTAGTTCTGTTTCGGCCTTGGTCTTTTTTGGGGGGACATAAATGCGGATATATCCTTCCTTCAAAAGATAGTGCAGAAGTTTTTTACCGCTGAGAATTTTTTTATCGTAATAAACAGGTGCAAGTAAGTAGGCCCTCTTGTCTTCGTGTTCTTTAAGGGCTCTTTTTGCCGCCTCGGCCGGTGTTTCTCCCTTTAGTTCAAATTCGTATGTGGGGCAGCGAACGACACCAATTTTTTCATAGAGAAGTCGCAAGTAATCGATGACCTCTGTCGAAGTACCTACCGTTGAGCGACTGGTTTTTACAGAATTTTTTTGTTCGATAGAAATAGCCGGCGGAATATTCTCGATGCCATCGATGTCGGGCTTTGGTGCTTTTCCTAAAAACTGTCGGGCATAATTCGACAAGCTTTCGATATAGCGGCGCTGTCCTTCAGCAAATAGAGTTTCAAAGGCCAAAGAACTTTTACCAGATCCACTGGGCCCACAAATTACTGTGAAAGAACCCAGGGGAATTTTGATATCGATATTTTTAAGATTATTCTGTCTTACACCCCAAAGGTGAATATCATTCATTCAGCTAAATCCTGCTTAAAGAAATCGACCTCTTCTTCTTTAGGAGCTGGGTTGTTCGTATCGAGCTTTGGTTCGGTTCCTTCAGCAAAAGCCTGGGTCACCACTTCTTGGGATGAGGCCGATGCGAGTTCACCAGACTGGGCATCAATATTGGCAAACACAATTCCTTTGGGTACTGGAAAGCTGAGTTCTGGAAGCTTATTGGTGTGAAGATCATCCATGTACCCGAGCCAAATGGGGAGGGCAGCTCTACCGCCAGCCTCACCGCGGCCGATTGTTTTCTCATCGTCATATCCGACCCATACGCCGGTGGCAACCTGTGGCGTGTAGCCAATAAACCAGGCATCAAAGTAGCCGTTGGTGGTTCCGGTCTTACCGGCCACATCCCTATTTAGAGCACGGGCCCGTACAGCGGTTCCTCCTCGCTCTCGCACTGCCGCCTGTAGGATATTTGTCACCAAATAAGCCGTTTGCGGGCGAATTAATTGATCTGGTGAGTTAAAGAAAAAGGGCGAAGTTTTTGGTTTTTTCTTCTCTTTGGCCTCGGCAGTTTCCTGGCCTGGGGCCTGATCTTGATTGTTCGTTGGCGAACTAATCTCGTTGGGGAACTGGGCATCAGCATTCTGAGTTTGCAGAAGTTGTTCCTGTTTCTTTGTCAGATACTCTTCTTTTTTGAGGTCCCAAAACTCATCGAGTTGAGTGAGTTCCTCTTCGAAGCGAATATCGAGCGAAACCTTACCCATGACTTCTTCATTCATGCGCGTGTCTACACGGTGGATGAGAACCGGGCGGATGCGCTTTCCGAGGCGAGCAAATTGAGAAAACACCTTGGTCATTTCGTAGAGTGTGACACCGCTTGATCCGAGCGCGAGCGAAAGATCTTGATTGAGTGGACTAAAGATCCCCATTCGGCGGGCAAAGTTAGTGACCCAATCAATGCCGACATCTTCGAGAATTTTAATCGTTGGAATGTTGAGCGATCTTCGCAAGGCATTTCTAAAAAGAACGTCACCCTTAAAAGAACCCGTGTAGTTGTGGGGCTTCCAGGTTTTTTTGTCGATATCTTCTTGGCCCTCGTTGGCTTCGGGGTCGTCATCTTGATAAACAATGGGCGAATCGGTGACGAGGGTCGCCGGCGTATAGTTTTTCTCTAAAGCGGCGGCGTAAACTAAAACCTTAAATGATGAGCCGGTTTGTCTCTTGGCCATAATGGTTCGGTTAAATTCAGACCGTTCAAAGTCGTTCCCACCAACGAGCGCTAAAATATCTTGGGTTTTATTGTCGAAACTAATGAGAGCCCCCTCGGTCAGAGGGTCTTGTTCCAATTCAACTTCGGCAAACTCATTAAAGTTTGGTAGATCTTCGGGGCGTTCGTATTTATCTTTTTGCCTTTTCTTGAGTTCACCAAGTTTTTTGACAATTTCGGTCGAGTAAAACTTTGGAGACTTAATCTTTACTTGAATCACGTCCATGGGCTTAAGGGCCATTGAGGGGCGCTCAATATGAACATCCTCAGTATACTTCACTTCTGGGTTTGGCTTTCTGGCCCAGCCCATGGTTTTTAAATCGATAAGGCCCTGGCTTTCGGCAAAGCGCACATAAACCAGCCCCCAGCGGTCATCCACTTTAGTAACAACACCCTTTACGATTTGTCCCTTTCGCAGGTAGGGAGGAATGGTGTTGGTGACTTCACCTTCATCATTTTTTTCTTGAAAGAGGGCGAATTCACCAAGTTCTGGAATCGTTCCATCTTCGGCAATCATGATGAATTCTTCTTTATCCTTGAAGTACTCCTTTCTCGATTCATCGAGAAAGGCAGTGATTTCTTCTTCAGTCGTTAGAGTTTTAAGGGGTCCACGAAATCCTTGGCGCTTATCGAGCTCCCTCAGACCCTCTTCGACTCTTTTTTCGGCTGATTTTTGCGCTTCAAAATCAAGGGCTGTATAAACGCGAAGTCCTTCATCGAGGACTGCTTTCTCGCCGAGTTTTTCAAAAAGAATTTGTCGAACGGTTTCAACAAAGAAGGGGCCGGTTTCGCTAAAATCTTTGCGGTAATAAACCTTTAAGGGTTCTTTCATGGCGGCTTCAGCCACTTCGGGACTAATAAAGCCCACGTCTCGCATTCGACCCAATACATACTTTTGTCGAGTTTTGGCTCGGGATGGATTTCTTACGGGGTTAAAAGCCGACGGAGCTTTTGGTAGGCCCGCGAGCATGGCCATTTCAGGAAGGGTGAGTTCTTGAACGGGCTTTCTAAAGTAGGTTTTTGCCGCAGTTCCTATTCCATAGGAGCTTTGCCCAAAATAAATCTGGTTGAGGTAGAGAAAGAGTATTTGCTCTTTTGTGAAGTTGTCTTCGATTCGGTAGGAGAGAACCACTTCTTTTATTTTACGGGTATAGGTTCGCTCAGGGCTTAAAAACAAGGTCTTAGCCAGCTGTTGGGTTATGGTTGATCCCCCCTGAACCTTTCGACCGGCCTTGATATTGGCCATCATAGCTCGAACGATGGCCATGTAATTAATTCCACCGTGTTCAAAGAAGCTTTCATCCTCGGCGGCAATAAGAGCTTCGATCATTTGCTTTGGAATATCTTTATAGGCAGTGAGCTGGCGGCGCTCGCGAAAGAATTCACCAATTTTGCGGCGATCCCGTGAGTAAACTTCGGTAACAAGAAGGGGTTTGTAATCTTCCATAGAGAAGATGGGCGGAAGGTCTTGGGCGAGATAATATACAAAGCCAGCAACACCGGCGGCTCCAATTACACAGACCGCGATAAGAGAGAGTATAATCTTTTTTGAATTCATAGGCGCTAATATCCTTCAGCATCTACCTTCAGTTGGTTTATGGGGGTGAGTTCTAAATTCAACTCCCGAGCGAGATTTTTTTAATTACTCACTCTAAACCAGGACTAAAGCTATAGATAGAGACTAATTTAACGCCTTATAGTAGCAGATTCATAAAAAAAAGGCGGCAATTAATAGCTTCTGCCGCCTCTTGTAAACATGTTTTTACCGTCTTGAAAGACTATTGAGTTTTTACTCAACTGTTTCTGTGGTTACTGCTGGATCTGTCTCTCCTGTCGGAACTCTCGCCGGAGTGCCAGAGAACGTTTCTATTCTGCTCAAATATCCGCTACAAACATCGGAGCAGGCTCCGCCACCACACATCGCTCGAATTTCTTCTACTTTAGACCTTGCGCGAGCAACTGGGTGGCCACCATCATCTGTGGCATTCGCTTCACCGCGATCCTCACCACCAAGAATTGTTCCGCAGCTGATAACACACTGATTAAGAGTTTCCTCTTCTTCCATGCGGGCAATGTCGTTGTTAATGGCCGCAGTATTAGGGTCTTGTCCAGCACCAGCTATGGCAGGGTCTTGTCCTGGAGCCGCGCTACCGCCACCAGCGAGGGCACTAGCAACTCCCATCAGGGCACCATTCATGTTTTGCTGTCTTTGTG
>JAUHWN010000018.1 GCA_030424665.1 Bdellovibrionia bacterium
AACTTTGACCAGCATCCATCTATTCAGAGCCTGTTGACTAATTTTGAGATTCCACCAGAAAAGAAACTCGATATTTTGGTCGATCAAATCTCAGAACAGGAGTGGGAAGAAGCATCTCACCTCTACGACGATAAGTTTTGGCCTCGTCAGTTTAAAAAATCCGGCTCGTAAAGCGATTTTCTAGAATCATCTCAAAATGTTTCTATTTAGGTTAATAGTCTAAGAATAGGGCTAAATTCTTTTAGTTAATTAGAATGAGACCCGATTAGACTTTGGTAGGTATTTATGTATTGGGATGATTTTCCAGAGTGGGTCAAACAACATATTTCTGTAATTCTAGAGAGTCTTAGGGAACGATACCCTGAGACCTATAACCATTGCCGACGAGTCGGTAAGGGGACTCGTTTAATGGCAAGGGCTATCGGCCTTTCTGAAAACGAACAAGTAATTATGGAGTACGCAGGACTTCTGCACGACATTGGTAAATTTCAAATTCCTAAAGGAATCTTGCACAAGCCGGGCAAGCTTTCTGAAGAAGAATATTCTATGATGAAGTCCCATTCTGAGGCGAGCGTGGATATGATCGAAGAACTCGGTGATCTCGAATTTTTCAAGCCAGTTCTTGATGGGATCCTTCACCATCACGAGAGAATCGATGGTCAAGGATACCCCTATGGTCTCGAAAAAGAAGCTATTCCCTTTGAGTCACGACTGATTCTCATTGTCGATACCTACGATGCAATGACTTCTGATCGAGCCTATCGAAAGGGACTTCCCGATGAAGTGGCTTATAAAGAGATACAAAAATTTGCTGGGAGCCAATTTGACGAGCACTTGGCAAAAGCATTTCTTGAGTCCCATAAATTCACGAAAAAAGAAAATCAAAGATTTGAATTAGAGTGGGAAAAATCCGAAAAAATAAAAGGGAAAAAGGCAGCATAGTAAGCAACTAAGAACAAGCAACGAGCAGGCACCAAATGGATATGGCAACAGAGTCTTTGCAAGCAAAACAGGACGAAGGGATCGACTTCGTCGAAGGTGTTTCTCTTCGCCTCAATCCAGCGCCTTTGGGTAAGCGTTTTGTAGCCTTTGCCGCCGATGCGACGATAATCACCGTCGTATCTTATTTGCTATTTTATACAATCTACCTTATTGCCCTCATTGGAATTGGTGTTTCAGCAAGTACAGTTGAAAAAATCCTTCCCAAAGGGTCGGTCGTTTGGATTTTCATTGCAGTGACAGTCGTTATTTTTCTCGCCCTGAGTTTGGCAGTCCACAGCTATTTCATCTATATGGAACACAAATATGGCTATACACTAGGTAAAAAAGTTTTTGGTTTGCGAGTCATTTCCCTCGACGGTAAACGATTAAAGTGGAGCCAATTAATCATACGAGATTTAATGCGCTGGTATGTGGACTTGTTTTTATTTCTTCCTGGATTAATATCAATTTTAGTTACAGACAAAAAACAAAGAACGGGTGATCTAGCCGCGGGAACTATGGTTATTCATTCCAAAGAACGAGAGAATGAAAAAAACTACCTTTACCTCGATCAATTCCAGTTTTTGCGTTTGAAAAGACACGTGCCGGTTCTAGATTTACCGGAGGCCACGATTAAGAAGTATCTTGAGTTTAGTTATAAGAGCTTTCAAAAAAGAGCGCCGGAGGACAAAGAGGCGAAAGCAGCTTGGATTCAAGAGCTCAAAAATTATTTACCTACATGGGAAGAACATAAACTAACTGATGACACCATTTTATTGTATATGGCGGAGTATTGTTTTCAGATTGAAAGAGAAAAGAAATAGGGGGATAGCATGGCAGGAGATGGTAACGAAATTTCGGCAAATGGGCTCGGAAATAAGTCCTATGAGTTAGAAAAGGGGCCAGATGCGACCTCGGGGTTAAATTTAAATATCGAGGCAAGTGATGTCAAAGACGTGACTCAGCCTGCGGGTTTTTGGATTCGATTTGCTGCCTTTTGGATCGATGAATTTCTCTTTGGTATGATAACAATGATCGTCTTTACTTTATCATTTGCCGTCGCTGGAGTTTCTTCTGCAGGAATTAATAGCATGCAGGGGGGAGACCCTAATGAGCAGGCTATGAAAATGATGATGATCATGTTGCCTGCTATGGGTCTTGCCTTCTTAGTAATGATGGTTGCCCGATTTTTCTACTTTGGCTGGTTTCATAAAAATAAAGGCGGTGGCCCCGGAAAACTCATGCTTGGCTTGAAGGTTCTCGATGCCGAAACAGGGACCCATATCGGTTACTGGAGAACGTTTGGCCGCGACATGGTTGGTAAGCAATTTATTTCATCGATTATTTTATATATTGGGTTTATCATGGTGGCCTTCAACGACGAAAAGAAAGCCCTACACGACATGGTTTTTGCAACCAATGTTGTCAAAAAGCAATGAGCGACGATAATCGGTTTCGTATTCTTCAAAAAAAGGTTCGCGATGAAATCACTGAGCTAGAGTCTTCTGGCAAAACGAAGGCTCAGATTTCATCGGCCTTTCACCTTTTTCAAGACTTCGAGATGTTAATCTCTGAAGTTAATTGTGCAAAAAGACAGAATCGACTGAAAAACCTAGAGCAAGTCGAAGATAGCCTCTCGCAAATGGCTCTGCAAATTATGAGTTTAAAGAAAGACCGCAGTAAGAAAAGTGTTTTCAAAGTGTGGCTGCATAATTACTGGTTTATATGGCAAAATAGCTATTCGAGTTTTTGGTTTGCCTTCTTTATTTTTTTCAGTAGTTCATTTGTCGGATACTTCTTGGGTCGCTTTGAAACTGACTACATGCCCCTTCTTCTGGGGACTGGGTTTATGGAAGAAATTTTAGAGCAAAATAAATGGTTTGAGTCTTTAAATCAATCCCCGATGTGGGGCGCTTATCGTATTGCTTTTAATAATATAATGGTGACTCTCAAGGTGTTTGCCCTAGGAGCTCTTTTTGGCTTCGGAGGAGTTTTACTACTTTTTTATAATGGTTTTTTCTTTGGCGCGATTATGGGGTTTTGCTATGGAAATGGCTTTGATAAGTACCTTGGTGAGTTCGTCATGGCCCATGGGCCCCTTGAGCTGACAATCATAATAGTTGGAGGCATGGCTAGTATGATGTATGGGCGTCATCTCTTCAGTTTTCGTTCACCTGACTTTAAAAAACAATTGGGAAAATCCATCAGAGATGCCTTTGTATTGGTCAACTTCTCATTGCCATGGTTAGTCCTTGCGGCGATCATTGAGGGGTTTGTAAGTCCCAAGACCGGTCTTGAACTGCGAACAAAAATTATTGTTGGACTCATTGCTTTTGTCGCCTATTGGATTTTTAATTATTGGCCATTTTTTAGTAAACTCTTGTCTGGCATTTCGACAAAGAATCAAAGCCTAGAAGACTCTCTGACTAAGTGAAAACTTCGATTTATCAAGGTCATCCATTCTTTTTGCGGGACACTAATCATTCCAGCGCCTGATTGATTAATTCGATAGCGAAATTTCTGTAACTCTAAATTGAGCCAATAGGAATAGGCGAGTTGGCTATAACTCTCTTGTTCATAACTGTCTGAATTAAGATTGAGGATAAAATCTTCCGGTTCATAATTGGTATCTATAAGGGAAGCACAGACGACGAGGTGTTTTCTCGAGTGCCGTTTGACGAACTTTGCAGCGTGCCTTTGTACACTGGCTTTGGTGAGATCAGAAAGAATAAATATGATCGAGCGCTGAGGGGCGAGTTGGCTAATGTGTTCATCGAGGATCTGATAATCACTTTCTGTGGCTTGGGGCCGTAACCCGTCGGTCGAGTTGAATAAAAAGTCGAATTCTTTCAATGTACGAGCTTTTCGCACCATATTGTGAACGCGACTGGAAAAGCCAACAAAAGAGACATTGTCGTTAAACTTCAAAGCTGATTGCAGAAGTAAGTGCACGGCAGAAAGATAGTAATCGAAACGGGAGGAGCTGCCAATTTTACCAATCGCCGATCGCCCACAGTCAAAGCAGATAACGAGATTTTGATTGAGTTGGCTTTCAAAGGTTTTGGTCATCAATTGGCCAAAGCGAGCCGTTTTCTTGTGGTCGAGATGCTTGAGGGGATCCGGGTATCTAAATGGTCTTGATTGTAAGAAAAGATCGGGATTTCCTCCCTTCATCCATTTCTTGCTTCCCCAAGTAAAGATAGACTGTTTCTTAATAATTTCTCTGATTCGACTGTCAGAAACGGGGTGCTGCAAGGGATGAACGCGAAAGCCTTCGGAAACACATTGAATATTAAAACTCTTTCGCCAAAGGCCCAAGCGAGAACGCACTTGGTAGATAATTTCAATCTCGTCACTATAGCCAAGAATCTTACAGCGAATCTTCCAAGGAAATCGATAGCTCTTTTTTACTAACTTTAAATCCTTAGAATTCACATGTTTGTCGGCAAATTCGACGAGATTTGAATGGGGTTTGAGGAACCAGGTTTGAGGAGGAACTTTGTCCTCAGAGTCCCAGCTCACGTAAAACTGAACTTCATACTCTTGATCGAGCCCTAAGTTTCTAAGGCTGTGAAATTCGATTCGAGGAAGTTTTCTTTTAAGGCTAAAAAAGTCCCCAATTGTGATGAAAACCAGGGCGACTAAGAGAAGGAATGCAAAGAAACTTACCACAGAAAAGCTCAAGCCTAAAATAGCGAGAGCCACAGAAGCTCCATAGAAAATGAAAAAATGATCACTGAGCTTGAGCTGAGACATCTACTGAGGGAACTCCGTACTTTCTAGAATTCGCATTAGCACCTGATCTTCGCTGTCCCCAGACATATAGGACTCAGGAGTCAGTTGGATTCGATGTCGCAGGATTGGCAGAAAGAGTTCTTTGATGTCCTCAGGTAATATCGTTGTTCGACCTTTGAGTAGAGCTTTTATCTTTGCCCCTTTTAGCAAGTTGATCCCTGCGCGAATACTTGCGCCGTTGAGAATGTTTTCTGTTTGTCGGGTCTTCAAAATCAGTTCAGAGATATATCCTATAAGGGCCTCGCTCACCTCGAGACTGTCGATTTCCTTTTCTATTTCCTCTCGTTCTATACTGAGGCTTTCGAGGTCTTCGTAACTGACGGGGAGCTTATTTTCGTTATGCAGACTCAATAGTTTTTTAGTGTCTTCGATGTCGGCGTGGTCAAATTTGATTTTTAAGAAAAAGCGATCCAATTGGGCTTCGGGCAAGGGAAATGTACCCTCAAACTCCTGTGGATTCTGGGTGGCAATTACAAAAAAGGACGAACTCAGCGCCTTGATATGGCCCTCCGAAGTGACTTGCCGTTCTTCCATGGCCTCCAAAAGGGCCGATTGGGTTCGAGGCGGTGTTCGATTAATTTCGTCAGCAAGTACAAAGTCTGAAAAAATCGGACCGGGTATGAACTCGAAAGCGTTCTTGCCCTGATTGTAAATGTGGGAACCAATGATATCCCCAGGCAACAGGTCAGAAGTAAATTGAATACGTTTGAACTCTTTAGACAGAATGCGACTTAGGAGCTTTGCAAGCATAGTTTTACCGGTACCAGGGGGACCTTCTATGAGAACGTGGCCGCGACTAAAATAGGCAACGAGAATTGCCTCGAGCACTTTACTTTGGTTTTGTACAAAGTAGGTTTCTACTTGAGACTGGATTTTTTCGAGATTGATCTTGAGTCTAGTTAATTCCATTCTTGCGTCCTTTTAGCGATATTAACTTTCGATGGAGTTGGATGAGTTTACCAACGATTTCTTTATCTTTTGCAATTAGATTTTTACCGATTGTTTTCTTGTCGATCTCAGTGAGTTCATCGATTTCATTTTTATGGGCTGGGTAATGTGTCTTTAAATACTGAGAGTGGATCTCAATAGCCTCTGTCAATCGGGTTTGTTTGTCAAAAACGCCATCGAGGATTTTTGTATAGAACTCGTGAAAACTTGATTGATCCCGCGAGTCTTTTTCAAGGTTTCGCAGCCACTCGAGTTTTGATTGCGAAAATAAAAAGAAGAGAACACAGCCAAAAATAAGGGCAAGGGATGGGAGTACAAAATTGAAGTCTACAAGTAGATCTGAAAAGGACTTCTCAGAAAAGAAATGGTGATACTCATCGATTAAAGTCTTTCCAGTCCACAGTGCCATGCGGATACCAAGGCCTGCATTTTCTCCTTGAATGAGCATGGCATTACTAAAAGGCAGGAGCCCCGAAAAAATGAACACCCTTCCGCCAAAATAGTCGTGCGCACTAACGAAACAATAGAAGCGATTGTAACTACAGGCTTCGTCCTTAATAAGTAAAGGACTATAAAACGCGATTTTTTGTAGGGGAGTCCAAATGGGAGTGACTTCACCCGGGGTGATGATTTCAGCCTCGCCATTTTTAAATTCGTCATTTTCGATTGTGAAAAAGTTGATATTGAGTTCTGTTAGCACATTGAGAAGATTGTAATAGTTCTTTTGACTCGAGAAACTGAGTATGAGGCGTCCGCCTTCAAAAACATAGTTTTTTATAACTTTGGCCTCGAGTGGTGAGATTTTCATTTTAGGATCTAACAGCATGAAAGTGTCATATTCTTTGAGTTCTTCAAGATTAAAACTGGGGCGCCTTGAGACTTGAACAGAGTCGGGAGCGACCTTTTCTTTAAGTCGTTTGAACGTTCGAATTCCACTTGAAGCATCGGAAAACGAGGTAGCACCAGCGGTTTTTTGGTATTCTTCTGCGAAGTGACTCAAAAGAAAGAAAGAACAGACAAGAATAATTATGAGGCCTGCGAGAACTCGGTTTTTAGACATTTTTAAACCTCAATTTGTTCTCTAAGTCTTCAAGAATGTCATCTAGATGTTGGTAATGCTCCTTTTCAATTTTCTTCTTGGAGAACATGTTGATGTAGCTTTCCATCAGAGCCGCTTCTCTCGAACTGGGAAGATCTTTTTCTTGGTGAATGTATTCGTAGGGAGTGAGGTCGTCGTTGTGTTCTGACCTGTTGAGAAAGAGTTTCCAACGGCTACGTAGGGCTTTCTTCAGTTGATTTGTCTTTAGGTAAAGCTTGAGGTCAAGCTCGGTTTGCAGAATCTCTTTTTTATAATTGGGCTCAGAATCGTCCTTTGAATAATTAATAAGCAGGCGCTTTAAAACATAATAAAGAATCACCAAGAGAAGAATGGCCAATACGGTCCAAAAAATACTTTCTAGGGACCAGCTGAAAAAGTCCCTGTCCACTTCGGGAAGGCTATCGCCAATAAATTCTCGAAGCATTTCGCCAAGTGAATCTAAAAAACTATTTACCTCTTCATTCTCTTCTTCTTTGAGGCTTGGAAGTCTGATTCCTTCATTTGGATATTCCTTGAGAAGAGAGTTTAAAGCTTCACGAGATTTATCATCGATGTTTATTGCTGGAGCTTCTTTTGGCCGCATCTACTTATGCTATTAAATTATTCTTTATAGGGCATTAAAAAAGGCTGAGTAGAGTTTCGAGTTCTTGACGGTTTAAGTCGAGATCCATTGGTGTGTCGAGAATATCTCCGACATAGGTCGGGGAGCGCATGCCGCACAAAATACTATCGACATGGGGGGTATTTAAATAGATTTGTAAGGCAATTTGCGAAAGACTGAGTTTTTTGCTGATCTTAGGGCAAGCTTCAATCAATTGCCCTTTAATGTGTTCAGACTTTATTGCCGACTGATTTTCATAGTTTCGGTAGAGAATTTTCAAAAGGGACTGTAGCTTAGCCTCGTGAACCAGGAGCCAGCTTTGAATATCGCGCCCCGGAGGCAGTCTATTTTTTGCTTTCTGATAGGTCGGCACGATCTGACTGTTCAAAAGATCTATCCAATCGATTAAGTCTTCGATTTCTTGAAAATGAGTCCTTAAGATCTGTCCCCATATGAGTTCTTGGGGGAGGGAGACTTTGTCCTCAATACTTCGTTCGTGGGCGATGATATCTTGAAGGGCCGTATGGAGTTCAGCTTTAAGTTGGGCCTCCTCATGGTGTGCAAAAGATGCCAGTCGCATGAGCCGGTCCTGTTTAAAGGCATTAAAAGGACGATTGACGAGAACACCCATTTTATACTCTTTTGCCTGATCAAAAATGTTCAATCCTGACTTTAACTGATTCGTCCACGCTTCGGACTCCACTAAATTGTAAGGAAACTGAATGATTTTAAATCGAGGGTTTTTACTCACCTTTTGAGCTCTATTCCAGCATTCAATAAGAGATGTATGCTCATGGCTTTGTTCACTACTGACAAATGAATTGGAACTGATGCCATAGAAATCGATGAGTCCCTGCTTGCAAAGATTCTCCAGGCAAGAAAAGGCTTTTTCGATACGATTATAATACTCAGTCGTATCCATGTTGTTTTTAAAGAAGCATTCGGGATTGTGAAGCAAATACCCAGAAATCTTGTTGAGCTTCAAGCGCTGCAAAGAGTTTTGCAAGGTCCATTCTATGTATTCGGGGTGAATACAATGCCAAGCATTGGCATTGATCTCTATCATATCGGGAATTTCTTGCCCCTGGCTTTTTAGCTGCTTAGCTCGCTCCAATGCAGTACCTTGAACGTATCCCACCTTTGAGATGACCACCATCGGCGACTCATCATAGTTTTCGGGAAAAGCCATAGCCTTGAGGCTATTTCCGATCATTTCTTCAGAAGAGCCCAAGGAATAATTGGAGCTTGTATCGATCAGGTTGATGCCTGAATTGATGGCTTCTTCGAGGGCCTTTTTATGAAACTTGTTTTCATTATTCACACGGTAAGCGCCAAAGCCAAAAGGACTCACTTTAATTGCGGTTTCTCCGAGAATGCGAGGTGCTGGCAACTCTGGGAATTTAGTTAAAAAGGAATCTATGCTTTGGCTTTTCGAACTCATCCTATAAAGCTTAAGCTTAGTTAAGGAAGTTTCAAGCCCACTTGTGTTAGGACATCGACCAATTTTAGAAGGGGTAGCCCTACTATAGCACTGTGGTCATCAGATTGAATTCGTTTGAATAGGCAAATACCATTAGCTTCAATCTTGTAGGACCCAGCACTATTTACCGGGTTGTCTCTGTCCACGTAGCGAATCAGCTGATCTTGATCCAATTGCCGCATGGTGAGTAAAGTTTGATCGATATGACGATAGGCTAGGTCTTTATGAAGAACGACCATCGCTGTAAGCAACTCATGGGTTTTGCCATTGAGTCGTTCTAACTGCTCCACAGCTTTTTGTTTGTCCCCTGGTTTGCCTAAAATCTCATCTTCAATCACTGAAACCTGATCGCTACCAATGATAATCGCATCAGGGTATTTCCCGAGCAGACTTTTCGCTTTTCCTTCCGCTAAGCCGAGAGCGTACTCAGCAGGGGGAAGGCTTCCTCGCTTTACTTTTGATTCATCAAAATTGGGAGCAATGGTCTCAAAATCGAGAGCCAACTGCTCCATAAGTTTTTTTCGATAAATGGAAGTTGAAGCAAGTATAATCTGTTCAGTCATTTTCTACCTATTCAGTCGTTGATCAACGATGGAGTCGACTACACTTGGGTCGGCCAAAGTTGATGTGTCTCCAAGGTTTTCAAAATCATTGGAGGCAATTTTTCGAAGAATCCTTCTCATTATCTTACCAGATCGTGTTTTAGGTAGACTACTGACAAATTGCAATTTATCGGGGCTCGCAATGGGGCTAATGTCTTGTCGAACCCAATTGATGAGTTCCTTGCGGTACTCGTCATCGGCTTTATGATGTTCGTAAAGGAGGACATAGGCGTAAATGCCCTGACCTTTGATTTCGTGGGGGTAGCCAACGACCGCCGCTTCGGCGACACCCTCGTGGGCTACGAGAGAGCTTTCAATTTCTGCCGTCCCCAGGCGGTGGCCTGAAACATTGAGAACATCGTCGACTCGCCCCGTGATCCAGTAGTAGCCGTCTTCGTCTCTTCGGCATCCATCTCCTGAAAAGTAAAGACCGGGATAGGTGCTAAAGTAGGTTTCTTTGAATCGTGTATGGTTTTTGTAGACCGTACGCATTTGGCCTGGCCAAGAGGTTTTAAAGCAAAGGTGGCCTTCCGCTGCTCCGGTCAGCTCTTCACCTTTTTCGTTAACAAGAAGTGGTTGAATGCCAAAGAAGGGTTTTGTGGCGGAGCCTGGTTTTAGGTCAGTCGCACCGGGTAGAGGTGTAATCAAGATTCCACCGGTTTCGGTTTGCCACCAAGTATCGACGACGGGGCATCTCGAATCACCTACGGTTTCGTAGTACCATTTCCATGCCTCGGGATTGATCGGTTCGCCAACGGTTCCGAGAACTCTTAAGCTTTTGCGACTGGTTTTGGTGACGAACTCATCGCCTTTTTGACGCAAGGCTCGAATAGCGGTCGGAGCCGTATAGAAAATATTCACTTGGTATTTATCAATAATTTCCCAAACTCGACTGGGAGACGGGTAATTGGGGACACCTTCGTGAAGTAGTGTGGTCGCCCCGTTGGCAAGGGGACCGTAAACCATATAGCTATGGCCCGTAATCCAACCAACGTCAGCGCCGCACCAATAAATTTCTCCAGGTTTGTAATCAAAAACATATTTATGAGTTACCGAGGCGTAAACCAGGTAGCCACCACTGGTATGAAGAACGCCCTTTGGTTTACCCGTCGAGCCTGAGGTGTAGAGTATAAAAAGTGGATCTTCGCTGCTCATCTCTTCGGGCGGGCAATCAGTGGATTCTTTATCGCAAAGGTCTGAGTACCAAAGATCCCTTCCTTCGGTCATGTTTACGCTAGCTCCGGTATTTTTGACAACGAGAACTTTTTTAACATCGGGGCAGGCCTTGAGTGCTTCATCCACGTTGGCTTTTAGGCCGATGGTTTTTCCACCTCTTCGCCCTTCGTCGGCGGTGAGAATAAATTCAGAATCACAGTCAATCACGCGGTCTTTGATGGCCTGAGGAGAAAAACCAGCAAAGATGACTGAATGAACGGCACCAATTCGAGCGCAGGCGAGCATAGACATGGCAGCCTCTGGAATCATCGGCAAATAAATCGTCACGCGATCGCCTTTTTTCACGCCCATTTTTTTGAGGCCATTGGCCAATTGGCTCACCCGGTCTCGCAACTGCGTATAGGTAAAGGATTGGCTTTCTGCGCCGGGTTCGTCTGGTTCCCAAAGAATGGCTGTTTGATCACCTTTTCCCTCAGCAATGTGACGATCGATACAGTTGTAACTGACATTGAGCTTACCATCGATAAACCATTTTATTTTGATGTCACCTTCAAAGGACCAGTCTGATACTTTTCTAAAGGGGCTGTACCAGTGAATATTTTGCGACTGTTCGGCCCAAAAAGAGTCGGGATCGTCGACCGAGTGCTTATACATTTTTTCGTATGTATCTTTAGTCGCGTGCGCGTTCTGTGCTATATCTTTTTTGACGTCGACTTTTTCATATTGTGACATAAAACTTCCCCCAAATAGTTCCTAGCCTTCCAGCCTAAGGCCTTGATGATTATATCCGACTCAGCCTAGGTCAATAGCTTTTACACGTGGCTTATTTGCAATTTTTTGTCGCCTCAACTAGCCTATATTAAAGAGGAGGCTTTTTATCCAAGGCTATCGACGTTCGTTGTCATTTTGTGCGCTGATCCTCGGTTTTCTAATGTGTCAGTCGGCCTTTTCAGAGCCTGAAAAATTGACCACCGGAGATCGAGTCTTTGAAGATTTGAAATACGCAGTCTTTAAATTAAAGTCGGCAATTTCTCCCGAATCGCCCAAGGCAAGCTACGGAACAGCCTTTGTTATTGATAAGAAAAATTCCTATTTGGCGACCAATTATCACGTGGTTTCAAGTGCAGTTCTCGAAGATGAAAACTATAAAATCTATCTCGTCGATCAAAAGAAAAGTTACCCGGCGAAAATTATTAGTTTAGACGTTGTTCACGACCTGGCATTAATACAAGTGAAGGGCTTCGATTTCAAAAAGGAGATTCCCTTTGCAAAAAAGGCCCCAGCCCAAGGGGAGTTAATCTACTCTGTTGGTCAGCCTGAAGACCTCAATATGTCCATCGTCTCTGGTACTTTTAACGGAGAAATTAATCATGGCGCCTACTCTGTTGTTCACATGAGTTCTCCCATAAACTCCGGTATGTCGGGGGGCCCTACGGTTAATGGTAAGTCGCAACTCGTAGGAATTAATGTTTCGAGGCTTGTAGGTTCCCAAAATATTTCTTTTTCTGTACCGGCTCGGTTTTTAACAAAAATGATTGAGGAACAAAGTCAGGCTGTAGAACCTCAAGTAGTCGAGAAACCGAAAGCGGGTAAGAAAAATCAGTTGGTGAAACTCATTGAAGGCCAGCTCATTGATTTGCAAGCAAGTCTTACAAAGGACTTTGTCGACAATAGTGGGCAAGGATTCAGCGTTGGTGAATGGACGGTGAATCAGTCCCCTGAAAGTTTAAAGTGCTGGAGTGACCAACAAAAAAATAAAGAAGTCGGATACCAGACATTCAAGCAAGTCTGCTATCTCGATCACTCGGCTTTTTTAGCGGATGGTCTCAATACTGGAAGCTACGAAGTCAATTACACGACGATTTCGAGCAATAGTCTCAATGGTTTTCGCTTTTTTCGAATTCTTAATAATATGTACAATGGTGGAAGCTTTCAGTTTTTCTTTTTTTCAAATTCCGACAAATACACAAAGTACTCTTGTTTTGATCAAAGAATGCTCAATCGCAATGGGATTCCTTTTCAAGTCAATGTTTGCGCCCGCGGTTATCACGACTTTAAAGATATACTGAACGTAGAAATCAAAGCCGTGAGTCTCAATGCCAATGGTGACGAAATCGTAATGAAGGCCGAATTGCGGGGCTTTGTTATTGAAAATGTAAAATCGATTTTAAAAATCCTCTTGGATAATATCGATCGGGGTGGAAAGTGATTGTTGTTAAGGTCATTCAGCCCGGAAGTGATTCGCCTGAGTTCTATCGTTTTGAAGAAGCTCCTATTAGTATCGGTCGCGGAATTGAAAACCGGGTCATTATTAACGATGCAAGTATTTCTTCTCGCCATTGTGAAATCGTCGAAAACGCGGGTAACTATGTCATTCGCGATACAGGGAGTCTCAACGGGATCGTAATCGATGGGAAGAAAAAAGAAGAAATCGATCTCGGTGGCCGTACGAAGCTCTACTTGGGAACAGTAAAAGTTGAAATATTCACTGACTTGGGGCCCGTTGAAAAAACTGTTCGCATCGACCTTGAGGAGTGGAAGAATAAATCGATCACCGAAGATCGAAAAGTCATTATGCAAACGATTGGGCTTTTCTTTGCCGGGATCTGCTTGAACATTATTAATTACTCGCAAAAGGCTATTCAAAGTGAAATGATGGAGATGGTTCTAGTAGCAGTCTCTAGCACTCTTGGTTATGCCGTTATTGCTCTTTTTATTTCGATTTACTCAAAGGTTCACGCGCGAAAGTATCAGTACTTTAGAGTACTCAGACCCTTTGCGCTCATTTCTTTTGTTGTAGAGTTTGAAGCATTATTTGGCCAGGTCCTTGAGTTTAACTTTCCAAGCCAGGGACTTTATTTGGGGATTAAATATTTGGCTGGTTTGGTTCTTATGTTTTGGTTGCTCTTTAGTTTGGGTAAGACCATTTACATGAATGTGAACCCTAAAAAACTTGCGGCGATTTCAAGTGCTATTTTGATTCTTTTTATTGTTACCACTCGTGGTGTTGATTTTTACCGATCGAGACAGGGTAATGGTTATGACTTCTCTCATACCCTGGCCTATCCACTTTTTAATATGAGTCACTCTAATAGGGGGTTCGAATCTCTTTTTAAGGAATTCGACAATGCCTATAAGGAAATTCTCGAAGATAAAAAGGAAGAGGACGAAAAGAAAAAAGAGCAAGATCTTCGCTTCGAAGAGTCCGAAAACAAAGGCAACAACAATAGTCCTAAAGAAGATTCCCCAAAGAGGGACTCAGAAAAGGGTAAATCCCAGTATTAATTTGAATATAGAGAGTTCTACCAAGGAAGTAGACCTTGCATTGATTCAAAAATCACGGGGTGACGGCTTTATAAAGCTTGCAAAAATCGTCTTGATTCATTTCTTTTTGTTCGCCGGATTTAAGATCTTTAACTTCTAAGCGATCCGAGCCCGATTCATCTTTAGAAACCATGAGGGCGAAGTGAGCATCCATTTTTTGCGCTTTTGTCAGTCTTTTACTTAAATTTCCTGAATAGGACATTTCAACGGGGAGTCCAAACTTTCGCAATTCATTACTCAACTGTAGAGCCTCCTGTTGAAACTCTTTATTGACGGGTATGACAACGACAAGGGGCGCTTTTTCTACTTTTTGATCGCGCAGGAGCACAAGGCGGTCTGTACCAGCGGCAAATCCAATGCCAGGAGTAGCGGGACCACCCATCATTGAAACCAATTCGTCGTAGCGACCACCGGAAAGGACCGCATTCTGCGATCCCAAATTTTGTGTCGTGAATTCAAATACTGTGTGGCAATAATAATCAAGTCCGCGCACAAGCTTGTGATTGATTGTGTAATCAATATTAAAATTCTTAAGACCCTCGCAGACTTCGTTGAAAAAATCGAGGCTTTCGCTATTGAGATTTTCTAAAAGTTTGGGCGCTTCAGCGACGAGCTTTTGATCCTCTTCTTGTTTTGAGTCGAGAATGCGCATGGGGTTTTTTTCTAAGCGTTCGAGACTTTCCCGAGACAGATCATTTTTGAAATCAGAAAAATACTCGACGAGTTTGTCGCGATAATTTTGTCGGGACTCTTTGTCACCGATGGAGTTGAGTTCCAGTTGAGTTTTATCGGCGAGCCCCAGTTCTTTTAAAAAGAGTGAAGCAAAACTAAGAACTTCAAGGTCGGCTTGGGCCGAGGAGGCACCGATGAGTTCCGCGCCCAGTTGGTAAAACTGACGATAACGACCTTTTTGTGGGCGCTCGTAACGAAACATGGGGCCCGAATAAAGAAACTTAACGGGAGTGGAGCGAGTGAGGCCGTTTGAGAGAAACGCGCGAACAAGGCCTGCAGTTCCTTCGGGACGCATAGTGATTGAGTCGCCCCCCTTGTCTTCAAAGGTGTACATTTCTTTGGTTACGATATCGGTCGTATCGCCAAGGGATCTGGAAAAAACCTTAGTGAATTCGATAATAGGAATTTCGGCCATGTCAAAGCCAAACCGAGTTCCGATTTCGTGAAAGATAGACTGAACCTCTAGGTACTGGTTCCAGGTTTCTGGAAGAAGGTCTCTAGTTCCTTTAACAGACTGTAAGTTGGCCATAAATGCTCCTCAATCTCTAAAACTAGCACGAAGGAGAGGCCTTGAAAAGCATCTCCCTCGGTCAAAAGATGAGAATTTATGGGAATGGCCTACTCGGCCACTGATAGCATCGTTTGACGATCTCTTTCGAAATTGTAGTCAGCCGGCAAATTAGAGAGGGGTTGAATCTTCCACTCAGAAGCACCAAAGGCTTGCTTATTGGCAAAGACTTCGTCTGGAATGTACTGGTACATTCTTCTTTGGTAGTCGGCGTCTTCACAGTTGTACATGGGGTCAATTCCATCGGGAAGGGCTTCGAGTTCGCTCGAAGAAGCTCCGCCGCCAGGGGCGTTCTGCGCGTAAGTGCCAAAGGCATTCACTAGAACATTGTCAATTCCCTGAACCGAGCTAAGGGCTCCGCCAGAGATTTGATCGATGTCAGTATTTTTAACTGGAAAGCGAAAGGCTTTTGCTCCTGCCATTTCGCCACAGGTATTGAAAGCACCTCGATGATCTTGTCTCGCTGCCAATGGCAATCTCTCGATACTATTTCGGTTGCCATCCCACTTATTGCCCACTTCGTTCATGGCTCTAGTTTCGCCGTAAACGGGATTGCCGCCAACAACGGTGAGGGCGACATCTTGTTGAGACGCATTGACGAGAGCTGAGTAAAGAGCGCCACCTGAGTTTGAAGTATCATCAACTTTAATGGCCATGAGGTCGGCGAGTTTACCGAGTCCGATTTTACCAACAGTAACATCACCATTGTTGTCGTAAAGGCCAAGGGCTTTGGCGGCGTTTTCGGTTGCCATCTTTACAAGCATTTCGTCGGTAACAGCTGCACCCTGAGGTTCGAAGGCGTTGAGGTAGCGTCTGGCAATTTTCAGTTCGTCGAGCATGTGCTTAGTCCCAGTTGGCGACCAGTCCGTACCGAGCGACACATTGACTCCCGCTTGAAGAGCGGTAACAACATCGAGAGTTTCTCCGTAGAGGAGAAGATTCGACATGGGCGACCACACAAGGTTTACGCCATTAGCAGCAGCATGAGAAAAGTCATTGGCATCCATACCCACACCGTGAATGATCGTAAGGCCTCTTTTGGCTAGGCCTAAGAATCGAGCCCAAGGGTATTCGATGCGGTTGTAACCATCAGTACGGCTTCCTTCGGAAAGGTGAACAATTTGAGTTCGAGCTAAACCACTGGGAATTTGTTCGTTGAGAGTGGCCCATTTACTTTGCCTTGTTTTGACTTCGTACCACCCGGCATAGCGACTGGCTTTGTTGGTTTCTACTCCTTCGGGTAAATCCGTCCAAGCGTCTTCTGGGTCTTCGCCAGAAGATTCAAGCTGCTCGGAAATAGTAAACATATTAATGAGACCTTGAACGGCGTCCCAGTAGGTTCCGATACCTTGGCGAATCAAGGGTAGGATGTATTGAGTGGTTACAGGTTCGTAGAACTCGGGAAGAACTAAATCAGTCGTGGCAAAAACGTTTCTTTGATCGTACCAATCTTCTTCAAGCTCGACGTTTTTTGCACCCCAATAACGACCACATTGTTTATCGTTGGCAATACCCTGCATGGCAGTGGTGCCAGATGTGAGTGCCGTCAATTCAGACCAGCGAACGGCAGCACAGGTATTAATTTTAGCTATCTCACTACCGTAGTTTCCGGCACTGGGCGAAGGCTTTCTAAGGGCTCGCATATTAAAGCTCACCGCATTCTTATAGCGACTCCACTTTCGCCATTGATGACGATTTCCAAATTGGCCCTTGGCAAGTCCCCACATTGGAAGAACATCGTATTTCATGTGACCGTGCATATTAATAAGACCAGGGAAGATAACAATTTTTCCACCAAAATCCGATTCGTCTAAAACGAGGGGGTTTTCGTCAACAATTTGCTGACTTGTAAAAGGATCTTGGAAGACAAGTCTTCCATCGTTATCAATCGGAAAATCTTTCTGACTATTAATGGCGTAAATAATACCTTTATAAATAGTCAGGTAATATTTGTAGGCGATATTATTGTTAGGATTGATGATGTATCCGCCAAGAACCCAAGGTCTTTGGTTCATGTGGGGTGGAATGTCTTGTGCGAAGGTCGAGAGACTCAAGCACAGAAGACACAAAACAATTGGGGTTTTTAAAATTACACGCAACATGAGCCATTTCTCCCTTTATGAGTTAGCGACCCCCTTTTTGGGCTAAATAATGCTTAGCGTCAAATATCAGTGTAAAAGAGATAGGCCCATGAAGAGTTTTCAAGTTCCTAAAATAAAAGGGGATTTTAGCGAATTCGTATTTTTACGATCACTGGAAGGTGGTCGCTATACCCCATTTCTGACATGGAATTAGCGGTAAAATTAAAGGCGAAGGGCGCACGCACGCGAAAATTCCGACCAGTTTTATTGTCTTTCCAGTTTTCGATCTTGGACATGAAGTCCTCAAAAAGAATCAAATAGCTGTAGGGATCGTACTCCATGCTTTTGCCATTGGCGAGATTCTGACTGATTAATATCCGATCAAAATAGTTCCACGTATTTTCACCTCGGTACCAATAGGTTCCCTTCAGATCTGCTGCGACCTCGGGGCCAAATTCCACCCTGCCAAATTGATGGGAGAGAAGTTGCGTGTCCTGGAGGGCATTCCACCATTCGGAATTATGGAGAATATCTGCAATGGCATTAGGTCTTTCGGAGGTTGTCGTATTAAAATCTCCGAGGGCGACCACATGGTAATTGAGATAGCCCTGATCCTGCATTTGATACTCAATTCGCTCAGCCAAACTCTGTGCGGCTAATTGCCGGTGGTAGGTCGTGGCCGATTGGGATGGCCAATGATTGACGTAAACACCTAAAACATGGCCTTTATCCGCTCCATTCACATAGAACTGAGCTTCGAGTATGGGACGAGTCAGAAAGTCAGGGTCATTGGGATCAACAATAGGAACTTGCTTCCAATCTTTGAGTTTCAGTTTTCGCTCTCGGTAAAGAAGGGCAACGTCAATTCCGCGACGAGAAGGGCTATTTGTTACGATATAGCGATCATAGCCCAAGTACCGCGAAAGCATGCGAATGACTTGCTGATTTTCAATTTCTTGAACAGCCAAAATATCGGGGAGTTCCCCTTGGGCTTGGATGACGCGGCCGATTTGCTCGATTTTTGCCCGCAGTCGATCAGGCGTCCAATCAACGGCCAGACAGAGTTCTCGGTAATAGGGGATGGGAAGACCGTGGCAGTTTTCTTTAAGGGCGTGAAATGCCGGTAGAAAAGTAAAATCCTGAAAGCCTTCATCGTGATAGGTGTCAAAGAGGTTGAGGAGATTATAGGTCATCACCTTAATCTCATTATTTTTAGTTCTGTAGTTATATTCGCGGGTTGAGCTATATTGCTGGGCAAAGCTCAAAGAACTCAGACTAGAACTTATGGCAAAAATGATGAACCAGAGTGAAATCAGCCTATGGCTGGAAACCCACTTCAGTAAGCTCTTCGAAGTCACATGATCCCCCTCGGACTCCTATCAGTTAAAGGCAACATAGCGAGGAGAAAGGCAAGTTTCAATTAGGTTTCTGTTAGGATTTAAATTATTGAAATTTAAACAAGATTTGTAGCTAAATCGAGTCACTTTCAGCTCCTCAATATTGACAAAAATTGGGTGATTGTAATAAGTACAGGGTCTTTTGATGTCGTTGTGAGGTTGTTTATGCTGACTCGTGGATGGACCCTTGTTTTATTGTCCAATTTGATATTGTTTACGGCCATAGCCCTGGTTATTGACTATACGTCTTAGTCGACTCCGCGGCCTAAATTAATCCTCGTGTATGGAGAGTGTGCCTGTGGCCTCAAAAACTCAACTTAGCGTCAACGTTAACAAAGTAGCTACTCTTAGAAATTCTCGCGGAAAAAACATACCCGATGTTGTTAAAGTCTCTCTCGACCTCATCGAGATGGGAGCCCAGGGAATCACAGTTCATCCAAGACCCGATGAACGCCATATAAAAAAACAAGATGTCTTTGATTTAAAAGAAGCGATCGATGTCGAACTCAACGTCGAAGGTTATCCTTCGAGTGACTTTTTAGAACTCGTTGAAAAAACGCGACCGGCCCAGGTAACTCTCGTGCCCGATCCACCCCATGTTCTTACATCGAACGCTGGGTGGGAGTGGCAGGGTTCAGAAGATATTTTAAAGCATTCGCTCGAAAAAATTAAAGGTCTCGGTTTGCGTTCGTCGCTTTTTGTGGATCCAATGAGTTTACCCGAGGGAGATTTGGCGAAGTTTAAAGTCGCCGGTTGCGATCGGATTGAACTTTATACCGAAGCCTTTTCGGACTCCTTTGCCACGGAAGAGCAAGACGAAGTTACGAAGAAGTATGCAGAGTTCGCAAAAGTGGCCCATGATCTCGGTTTTGGTATCAATGCCGGTCACGATTTAAATTTAAAAAACCTGGCCCACCTAAAAGCCAACATACCCATGCTCGATGAGGTTTCTATCGGGCACGCTCTCGTCTGCGATGCACTTTACTTGGGGTTTGAAAAAACCATCCAAAGTTATCTCGACCAACTAAAGGACCCCGTGTGAATCAAGCTCTCAATGGATTGAGATCTCTTTTTACCAAAGATAATACTATTCGAGTTCCTCGAGATACTCACTTGTCTGATCGTCTATTTAAATACGCTCTTCGATTCAATGCCTGGTTAATCTTGGCAATGCTTCTAGCCATGTTTTTGTTCTTGTTAGAACTTTCTTGGCCTACATTGAGGGAATTCGGTTTTTCATTTTTTATTAAAAATACCTGGAACCCGCCACTCGATGAGTACGGTGCTCTTGCATTTATTTACGGAACCCTAGGAACTTCTTTTATTGCGCTTTTGCTATCAGTGCCTTTTTCGCTGGGGGTCGCCCTCTTTCTGACAGAATTAGCGCCAAAGTCTATCGCCAAGATTGTCGGGTTCTTTGTCGAAATGCTCGCTGCCATTCCCAGCGTGATCTATGGATTGTGGGGGATTTTTATTCTTGCGCCGATTATGCAAAAAACCGTGCAACCGACACTCATCGGTTTATTGGGGCCAGAAACTTTGTCGGGAAAAATCATTGGATCACTCTTTACGGCTCTCTTTTACCCAGTGGCCTTTGTTTATAGTTTGGTTGCGGAAAACGCCGCTAGCATCGATGCCATGTTTGACCACTTTAAAAATACCTTTGGCGGTCCTGCCTTTGGCGTGGGTATGCTGTCAGCGGGGATTATTCTCTCAATTATGATCACTCCGACGATTACCTCCATCACCCGGGAAGTCTTTTTAACAATTCCAAAAGGAAACCGCGAGGCGGCCCTTGGCTTAGGTGCGACCCGTTGGGAAGCGATTCGAATCTCTGTCCTCAAAGCCTCGCGCCCTGGGGTGATCGGGGCAGTTATTTTAGGCTTAGGTCGGGCCCTTGGTGAGACCATGGCGGTGACGATGGTGATCGGAAATCGAAATGAAATAGACTCCTCGATCCTCGCTCCTGCCCAGAGTATGGCCTCTGTGATTGCTAACGAATACCCTGAAGCTTTTGATTTGCAACTTTCATCGCTGGCGGCCGTTGGTTTAGCCCTTTTTATTATTTCTCTCCTTATCAACACTGCAGCTCGATTGATCGTCTGGTCAATGGATCGAAGGTAGGGGGCTCATGTGAATTTAAAGGCTGAAACTGGCAGAGATATTCGTCGAAAAATTTATAACAAGTTCGCTTTAGGTGCTATTAGTGTTTTAGGGGCTCTGGCAATTATGCCCATGATTTTGATTTTCGTTTATATTTTGATCGAAGGAATTCCCGCACTCAGTCTCGACTTTTTCTTAGAAAACCCAAAACCCTTAGGTGAAAGTGGTGGAGGTATGGCCAATGCCATCGTTGGGACGGTGATACTCGTGGCCCTTTCTTGTTTGATCGGTTTACCCGTGGGCCTGGGGGCTGGAATTTTTATGGCCGAGTACTCCTATACTAAAACTTCAAAACTTCTGCGTTTTACTTCGGATATTCTCACGAGTGTTCCTTCGATTATTGTTGGTTTATTTGCCTACGCTGTGGTGGTTAAGCCTCTCAAAGCCTATTCTGCTTGGGCTGGAGGTTTCGCCCTGGCAGTCATCATGATTCCGATTTTGGCACGGACCACTGAAGAAATACTTAAGCTCATTCCCCATCATATTCGCGAAGCAGGTTTAGCCCTCGGGATTCCCCGTTGGCGGGTTACCATGCGAATCGTATTTGCCGGCAGCTTTGCCGGTATTCTAACGGGGATCATTTTGTCTGTGGCTCGAATCGCCGGTGAAACAGCACCTCTTTTATTTACCGCCTTTGGCAATAATTTTGGGTTTCGTGGACTGGGTCAGCCTACGGCTTCTCTCCCGGTGCAAATTTATAACTACGCTCTGAGCCCCTATAAAGAGTGGCATGATCAAGCTTGGGCCGCCTCTTTTATTTTATTGGTCATGGTATTTATTGTTAATTTACTAACCCGCGTGGTCTTTAAAGACCAAAGAGGGGAGTCGTAATAATGTCCGAACCTAAAGCTTTATTAAAAATTAGAGACATTAATGCCTGGTTTGGCGACAAGCACGTTCTCAAAGGACCGAGTTTGGACGCCTTTGAAAATGAAGTTCTCGCCCTTATCGGTCCATCGGGGTGCGGAAAGTCGACATTTATTCGCACCATCAATCGACTCCATGAAGAAGTACCTGGAGCCCGTGTTTCTGGGACGATTGAGTTTGATGGGGAAAATATTTACGATCCCGGAGTGGATGTGGTGAATGTGCGCAAAAAAATTGGGATGGTTTTTCAAAAACCCAATCCTTTTCCGGGAATGAGTATTTTTGATAACGTCTCAGCTGGACTGCGGCTTCAAGGGATACGCAGGCGATCGAAGCTTGCAGAAATTGTAGAAAGCTCCCTTAAAAAGGCGGCCCTTTGGGACGAGGTCAAAGATCAACTGAATAAACCAGGGGTGGGCCTTTCGGGTGGTCAGCAACAAAGACTTTGTCTGGCCAGAACACTTGCCGTGGATCCGCCTGTGATCTTAATGGATGAGCCCACGAGCGCTCTTGACCCCATTTCGACGGCTAAAATCGAAGAGCTCATCATGGAGCTGAAAGCGGACTACACGGTAGTGATCGTGACCCATAATATGCAGCAAGCAGCTCGAATCTCTAATAAAACGGCCTTTTTCCTACTCGGTGAGGTGATCGAGCACGACAAAACCAGTCGTTTATTCACTAATCCCTCTGATAAACGCACAGAGGAATACATTACAGGGCGATTTGGTTAGGCTTTACAAGGCCCGGCCAATATGATTTCTTCTCCCTAACGAAGAAGGAGTTTCCTTTTGGAAAGTATGCTTCAAGGTTTCGTATCTGATATTAAAGCTGAACTCATGCGCATGGCAGGTTTGGTTGAAACTTCTCTCACAAAGACTCTTGAGTGCCTTAAATCGCCGCAGGACGAAACGTTTCAAGAAATTTTTGATTTAGAAGATCAAGTGAATGATCTCCATCGTTACTGCGATAAAACACTTCTTAGGTTGATGGCCAGACAAGCGCCGATGGCTTCGGATTTAAGGTTAGTTATAAGCCTGTTAAAAATTAACGGCGAGCTCGAGCGAATGGGCGATCTCAGTTGCAATATTGCCTACCGAATTAGGGAATATTTTAAACGGGATTCCTTGCGCGTCGGGGTTGATTTGGGACCACTATCAGAGAGTGTCCTTTGGATGGTTCAGAACTCGATTGAGTCCCTTCGCCATATGAATCCAACTTTGGCTATGGATGTCATTCTCAGGGATGATCAAGTCGATGAGGCCAAAGATAAGGCCTATTTATTGAGTGTTGAACAAATCAAACAAAATCCAAACATACTCGAGCCGGGGCTCGATATTATACTCATTTCTAGAAACCTAGAACGGGTCGCAGATCACGCGACCAATATCGCAGAAGATGTGATTTTTGCAAAAACGGGACGGGATATAAGGCATGGAACTCACGACGAATTCAAATAAAAGACAGGAAGGACTTCAAGCGATGGGCACTGGTAAGGGAGCCGTATTAATCGTAGAAGATGAACACGAAATTCGCGATCTCATTCGTATTCAGTTAGAGAGAGCGGGCTTTCAAACTACCACTGCTAGTTCGGCAGAAGAAGGCCTACGCCTGGCCAGGGATCAAGAATTTCATCTACTCGTTCTTGATTGGATGCTGCCAGGTATGAGCGGTGTTGATCTTATTCGCGACCTGAGAAAACACGAAAACTACTTTGATAAACCTATCTTGATGGTGACTGCTAAAACCGAACCTGACGATATCGTCACTGGGCTTGAGCAAGGGGCCGATGATTATATCACTAAGCCTTTTGAGACCAGTGTTCTCATTGCTCGTGTGAAAGCCCTTTTTAGGAGATTTCACCACTTAACCGAAACACCCGAAACCGAAGAAGACTTTATTACACTGGGTCCTCTTAATTTAAATCTCAAGGCCTATGAGGTGACTTGTAAAGAGACCCTCATTCAGCTTACCCCTTCGGAGTTTAAACTTTTAAAGTGCCTCGCCAATAACAAGGGCCGCGTTCTAACCCGCGATCAGTTGATCGGTGAAGTACAAGGTGAGGGAGTTTCCGTAGTCGGAAGAACCGTCGATACCCATATTTTTGGTTTGCGCAAGAAGCTTGGTGAATGCGCTGATGTTATTGAAACCGTTCGAGGTGTCGGTTATCGGGTGAAAGGCTAAAGCCACTGTCGACACCCATGGATTTTTCCTATAAAAAGCGCAGGCCACCTTGGAAGATCATCCGGCGCTTTCTGATTCATCAGCTCGTTTTTTACGTAGTCAGTCTCGTTTTAATGGGACTGGCTATTCGCTATTCAGCCCACGAAATCTTTGATTTCGACTACCAGTCCGCCGGCCAAGTAACAGAGTTTGATCGATTTTTAACGGCCCTTTCATGGGGGATGCTCGCCGTTTTCTTAGTTCATGCTGCCTATACGGCTTGGATTTTCCTCGGTCCCTTGGGCCGAGTTTTACAAAAAGCCCGTTATGTACGAAAGAAGGGATTTACCGGAGAAATTCTTCATGAACGCTTCGATCGCGAAGAGCCTGGCGAGTGGAATGATTTAGATCGAGCTCTTAGTAAAATTAAAAAGTCTCTCGATAAAAAACGTCGTCAATACAATCGAGAGAGGGAAGAACTACAGGCCATCGTCAGTTCAGTCAAAAACTCGATTGTTGCTATCGACACCCAACACAATGTTCGCTATTACAACTCTCAGTTCGCGGTGCTTTTTAAGATGAAGCGCAAACGGGAAATGAGCGAGCGAATTGAAGAAATTTTTAGGGAGCCATCCTTGCTCGAGGCCTTTAAGACAGCTATTGAGGGTGGGAACCCAGCGGATCTTCGCCTGAGTCTTATGACCAGTAGGCATAAATTGCCAAGAAACTTTAATGTTTCCGTATCTCCTCTGAGAAACAAAGATGATAACACTGCCTACGGAGCAGTTGCCATTTTTCATGATGTCACAGAAGCGCAACTCGCTGAGAAAATTAGAATTGATTTTGTAGCCAATGCTTCCCACGAATTACGCACGCCTTTGACTTCGATTCACGGTTACTTACAAACTTTGCGCGAAGATTTGGCCGAAGGCCACACCGATCAGGTCGATCACTATCTCAATGTCGTTATTAACAATGTGGAGCGCTTAAAAAACCTTATCAACGATTTGCTCGATTTAAGTAGTTTAGAAAGTGGTGCCGAGATCGAAAGTGAAATTGAAGACCCTCGATTGATCACAGAAAGTGTTCTCAATCAATTGGACGGTCTTCGCAGTGAAAAAGACATACTTATTGTCACTAAGTACGACCTGGATAGTATCTTTGTCGATGGCACAAAGATGGAGCAAGTTCTGACCAATTTGTTACATAATGCTTTAAAGTATGTGCCGGCCCATTCAAAGGTAGAAGTCATTTGGACCGAACACGATTCTAAAACCGATAAGCTCATTGTTTCTGATGATGGACCAGGGATTCCTGTTGAACATCAGGAGCGTTTGTTTGAGCGCTTTTATCGAGTCGATAAAGGTCGCGATCGCAGCGTCGGTGGCACTGGCCTTGGTTTATCTATTGTTAAACATATTCTTTCAAAGCACGGCGGAGAAATTCGCTTGATCAGCTCGCCCGACAAGGGAACGGAATTCCATTGCCTCTTCCCAAAAAGAAAACCGAGTGAAGCCAGTCAGGATATGAATTTATAGTCCTTGGTTTCTGGGTTGTCATTAACTGAATTTAAATATCCAGAGGCTTTGGTTTTTCTTGGAGGTAAAGAGAGCTCTCTTCGATCAGCATATCGAGCGCTTTTTTAGAAACTCGATCCTCGTGCACGCTGACGAAAATGTCCTCTGTGACGGCATCAATTCCTTCAATATCGAGGGGTATGATTTCGTTGGTATAGGCCGGGTAAACAGCGAGGTCCGGTAAAAAAGAAACAGCTTCACACTCTAAAATACTTAGGAGAGCCAACTGAATTGTCGAAACACCAAAGGCTTTTTTACGTCGTCGCAATGATACGGGAAAGCGATCGTTTCCTGTACGTAAGCCTTCAGGGGACCAGTAAGTTGGATAAATAAAGGGCATCGATAGGATGTCTTCGATTTTAAACTCAGATGCTTTATCTTTAAAGAATTGAGCATTACAAAAAAGTCTCCACGAAGCTGTACCGATTTTGTGGGTGGACCAACTTCGGGACCAATCTAGGTGGCCCGCGTGGAAGGCAATATCAATAATGCCTCTGAGTCCACTGAGTACAATGCGGTCGGGGACCACTTCGCAGAGTTCGGTTTCTTTGATCCGTTTTGATTGGTAAAGTTTGCCGAGCATGGGGCCAATAAGACCTGTTGCCAAAAACGAGGGAGCGCCAATAGGGCCTAACTCGATCCCGGTGTCTTCTTCAGATTCCAGTTGAACCTGGCCCAGGGAATTGAGTTGATCCAAAGTGTTCTCGACGATACTACGCAGGTGCTGGCCTTCAGGGGTCAAAACTAAGCCGCGATGGGAACGCTTGAAAAGCTCCATCTGTAAACGCGTTTCGAGGCGCTTTAAAATCCGAGAGACTTGGCCCACTTCCATTTCTCTCCAGCGGGAGACTTCGCGAATGGAGCACATGCGGGCCAAATCACCAAAAATTTCAAGTTCTCGTAATGTTAAACGCTCTAACTCTGAGGACACAATCCACCTTTTGGAAAGCCCTCGTTTTAGCGGAAGCCCTCTAAAATGGACATCATTTTTGCCGCGCCAAAGGTAACATTGAATTCTTTACACCAAATTATAACGGCTTCATAGTCGTCGGGATTAATCTGGGCAGGAATATAGTACTGCTGCATTCCTGAAAATGACTGAATCATACCGAGAATGACTGCATTTTCGTTGGTATAACTCATAGGAATAGTCTCTTTGTGTAGAACCACATAGACGGCCGGAGCTTCTTGAGTCAAAAAGGAGTTACTGAGTGTCAGTACATGACCACCATCGCCCGCTGGCTGAATGCGCGCCATTCCTGATGTGTCGTCACCAGGGGTAATTGTAAAGAAAGTTCCAACACTATCGGCACCCCAGCTAGTGAGGCTCAATAGGCTGAAGAAGAGAACGAGAATCGCAGATTTTTTCATAGTCACCATCCTAAGGTTTTTGAGTCTGTATTAGTGTTTGAGCTAAGCCGAATTTTTCGGACTTAGAATTTTTAATAAAATGAAAGATATAGAAAGAGCCGACAAGGGCACCGAGGCACGCACTTAAAATGAGGTTGAGATGACTCCCTCCGAGTTCAACAGCAATTCCGCTAAGACTTCCACCGAGTTCATCGGAGGCAGAGATGAGTATGGCATTGAGGGATGCCACCAGTCCCACATTGGTTTCGCGGCTGTTTGAAATTAAAAGTTCATCGCGAACCACTATGCTCACACCATCAAAGGCTGCCACGACAAAGAGACCGAGAACTAGTATAATGAGGTGACTTGAAAAGAGAAGTAATATCATTCCGCAGGCAATTCCCGAAAAGCAAACTCCCAAGACTAATTTACGATTCATTCGACTTAACCGAGGGGCGATAAATATCACCGATAGTATGGTGATTAGCATCGGAAATGAAATAAGAGGGCCAAAGTAACTATTTGGAAATCCGTTTTCAAAAATGATAGTTGTCATTAAAATCGGAAGACTCGCAAATATCATTATCAAGACGTCGGCCAAAGCGGGCAACCAAATGCTTTGCGTTCCACTGAGCTGATTTTTCAAGTTCTTAATGAGTTTTACATCTCGCTCCTCAGAACTCCCTTTGAGTCTGTATCTACGAAGAGGGGCGCTCATCCAAAGAATACTAGCCGATAGTAAAACCATAAATGTTTTTAGAAATAGGGGACTCAAGCCTTCGCCCATTCCGCTAACAATAAGTGGGGCTAGAACTATGGGCACCTGCCAGCTCAAATTGTTGAGTTGGGCCTTTTTATGGGAGCATTGTGGGGCGAGCTTGACAATCGAGTAATGTAAAGGAACTCGCAAAGCCCGGGCTATGGAAGCAAAAAAGGCAGCTACATACCAAACGATGAGATTCTCATTTGTATTAAAGAGGAGAATCAAAACGGCAAAAAAGTAGAGAGCTTGGGTTAGGAAAAAGAGCTTTCCGACCTCTTGCATTCGCTTGATATGTTTTGCCACAAAAAGTGGAATGACCATTGTTGGTACGAACAAAAAAAGTCCCATCAAACCGGCTAATACTGGGGAATTGGTGTCTTTATAAATTTGAAAGATACCAAAAAGTATAAGGATTTGGTGAAGTAGTGAGGCCTGAAGCCTCACAAAAAATATTCGATACTGGTCAATCACAGATTTCATTTACTTTTCCAGAGCCACGGGGCTTTGAGAGTTTTGGAGAACTCTATTACTGACAAACAGAATAAAGCTAAATGCTGCATAGAAAAATAACTGAGCCGAAGAATCAAAGTTAAAGACGAGTCTCTGGCCAAAGCTCAGTGATGTAAACATAAGCACTGACCCCAAAAGGCCAATATTGAAAAAAAGTTGTCCAATTTCGTTTTTTACTACCAGAAGTAAAATGGCCAGTAAAAACACTAAGCTTAAGAGTAACTCGGCGTAGGCAATGATCCCAAACTGAAGTCCCAGACCACCCGGCAATGAAGATAAAAAAGTCGATTGGAAACTCTTTATGAACCACTCAGGGGTTGTGGGACTCTGAATTTTTCCGATGGCCGCGTGGGTAAAGGTCATCAAATAGAGAAGACTGATACTCAGGGTAAAGCCAAGGTTTAGTAACTGGTTTTGCTTTTTAGAGTTAAAATTTTTCATTGATAGACTCTCTCTAGCGCTTGGTCCTTATTAGATTGGTACTCGAAGATCACATCGTTTTCGCGAACCGATACATCGATGAGTTCAAAGTTTATAGAATCTCTTAGGTTCCTTCCGGCTTCGATTCTAAACTTATAACCGCCGGTGAGCTTTGGCGCTACACTCACGAAAAGGCGGTCAAAGGCCCCTTGGTTGGCAAGGGAAGTGAGAACTCTAGGGCCTCCTTCGACAAGAATACTACTGAGATCGCGTTCGATTAATTTTTCAGCTTTAGCGAGGGCTGTTTCTAAATCTGACCTTAAGCGGGTATTATCAATTGATAAATCGATGGGTTGATTGACGTAATAAATATTATTGGCAAAGCCCGGATAGTTTGGTTCGGCACCACCACCAATGATGACGGTGGGACGTTTTCCTTTTAGCAGCATCGAAAAGACCATGGCGGATTGACTTGGATTCGAAAGCGCTTCGCTGACCCGGTCCCTCGGGTCCAAGATAATTCTCACCGGTTGATCACCTTGAAAATCTTTGTAGCGACGAACGGTCAGCTGAGCCTTATCAATGAGAAAGGTCGACGCACCCACTAGAATACCTTGGTATTTACTACGAATGTAGTGGGTATAGTCGAGTTCAGAGCCCGAAGTAATCCATTGGGAAGTTCCAGAATCATCGCAGAGCTGACCATCCAGAGTTTGAGCCCACTTTAAATCAATTTTTCGTTTATTCATCTTATCACCCCTCACCCGGGTCCGCCATTGCTGACCTGATAGCGACCTCTCCGTATTAGATAGCCAGTGTGTGTCCATCTTTTTCGATCTTCGCTTTGAGATAGTCGAGGTTCACCGGATTGACAAAGGCCCCCGTATTCATGTGCTTGAGGACTTCGATTCCTTGCTCTTCGAGACCGCGAACTTTCTTCGGATTATTTGTGAGAAGTTGAACGCTTTTTACAGCGAGTGCTTTGAGCATATCGCCAGCGGATTTATAGTCTCGCTCGTCATGACCGAATCCCAACTGGTGATTGGCTTCGAACGTATCTATCCCGGTATCTTGTAGCTTATAGGCGTCGAGTTTATTGTAGAGTCCAATTCCTCGGCCTTCTTGGCGCATGTATAAAATGATTCCACTTTCGTCGTTAAACTTATCGACAGCCTCGTTGAGCTGTTGACCACAGTCACAACGAGCACTTGAGAAAATATCACCGGTGAAGCACTCGGAGTGTATTCTCACCTTCGGAGCTGATCTTTTATCGGCACGATTAAAAATAAGTGCTACGTGTTCTTTATTGTCGTGAAGACCTTCAAAGCTTACAAATTCTGCTTCGCCCTGACCCATTTTAATTTTTACTCGTTGTCTCACTTTAACTTGGTTAGTGTTTGACATGGTTCCCCCTTAGTTTTGTTCAAAAGACTTATGTCTCTTGTGAAAACTCTTTTAAAAGAAGTTCTCACTGTTTTGGAATCCCCCGAAACTGCCATTGGCTGTTGTATAAAGTGACAACTCCCCAGAGGCCCACTTTCTAAGTTATTGAAAGTACCTAGTTAATGGTGGAGTTTTTAGGCGGGAGTGGTGAGAAAAGGGCCATGATTCCTAAAATGCATCAGGTGTTGTCAAAATAGGAAACATGTTTTCTCTTGTTCCTAAAAGCCATTGCAAGCTAGTGAGAGTATATGAAAAGAATAGAGTCGATCGATTTATTAAAAGCTATTTTGTTAATCCTAATGACGGTAGATCATTTGCAGCTCTTTGCTTTTGAATCTCTTAACTTTATCTATGCCTACAGCTATCAGCCTTTGGGTTTTATTGCTGCCACCGAAGGCTTTATTTTCTTGTCGGGCCTTATGATGGGAATTGTTTACGGTAAAAAGCTACTGCGTGATAAGAGTCAATTTCGAAAGCAGCTCAAAGGTCGAATCAAAACGCTCTATCGTTATCACGTTTTGAGTTTTGCGGTGATTTGTTCCCTCTTTTTGCTCCCAGTTTTTAATAACCATTGGGATCTCGCGTGGCAGGGAAAGCTCGCTCTTTGGCATGAAGACCCGTTAAGGGCTTTTTTCATGGGGATTACTCTTCTTTATCAAAGTTCCTTTGTCGATATACTACCTCTCTATATGGGACTCCTCGTCTTGGCTCTGGTGGCAATGCCCTTCATGGGGGGGCGCACTAGCAAGGTTGTTCTCGGAGTTTCAGTATTTCTGTGGGGCATAGGGCAGTTCTTTCCGCAAGAAGCTCTTGGTGAACGGTTAGGGGTCCTTCTTGGCTGGTATGAGTTTTTATCGTGGCAGCTTCTATTTGTAGTGGGGATATTTATTGGATTCAGGTACGTAAAAGGAGTTAGAGTCCCATTGCGGAGGGACCTCTTACTTTTAGGAGCCTTTTTATCTGTAATTTTCTTTGGCCTTCGACATTTTGCCGGCTCTGAGATGTCAAACCTTGGTTATAATTTATTAGAGGTAAGAACTTTGGGATTGCTAAGAATTATTAATTTTGCGGCATTTACCTACGTACTTTATTACCTTTTCAGTGCAGGAAAATTAAATTTGAAGTTCCCGATTCTTTCGGTTCTTGGAAGTTCATCACTTCAAGTTTATACGTTTCACGTAGTCGTGGTATACGCCCTTGGCCCCTTCAAGAACTGGATTAATGGTCTTGGGCTGGCGGCGCAAATGGGCCTCTTTTTACTGGCTTTGACTACCTTATATGTACCGATTCTATGGCAGATGAGGGGGGTGGTTTTAGGCAACATCCATAAGACTTTTAATAAGGCCTTCATCCATTAGATTTCTAAAGTGGAGGACGGTCTTTATTCGAATGGCCTGCTTTTCTTCTTTCGAAGGGAACTCGTCTTCGTTTTCGATTTCAGTAAACTTGGTCTCGTCGAGATAGGATTCAAACTCGTGCCTTTCATCAGCGCGAATGGTGTGAAAGAGGGCCAGCTGTTCTTCAAAGTTTAAGGTTTCAAAGAACTTGGCCAACTCGTGAGAGTAAAACTTAACGATTCTCTCGAAGTTTAGAATTCGGGAGCGGAGTAGGGCCGCCATTGAGGGATTTTCTCGTTGAACTTGATTCAAGAGTTGATCGAGTTCAGTGGGATCACAGGTTTCTAATCTATGGGTCCAAAAATCCAGATTGTTACTCATCTTTAGTACTTTGGGCATTGTCTACTCCGGTTTGCCTTATTTAAATATTCGGAAACCTAGAGCTTAGTCTTAATGGCGCTGACTCAATTTAGTACAACTTGTTGTGAATCTTCACAATTGTGGGGAAAGGGATTAAGCCGGTCTCTTACGTTTTACATTGCCGGTTATAGCCAAAAAGCTAAAGGCTTCTCGGAAAAAGGCTTACTTTGTCTTTTAAATATTCTGGTAGAGTGGCGTCGACCAGTTCTTCAAAATCGCTGGTCCTGTGCCGGGCCGAAAGGTGAACGATCAGTAGTTTTTCGCAGGGGAGTGACTCGATATGGGGTAGTAGCTCATCCCAGTGGATGTGCCCCCAGCTGCGCGCATTTTCTACCGTTCGAGCCTTACCAAAAAATGAAACTTCTATGGCGAGGACCTGACTTTCTAAAGCCCATGCGGGAGCCTGACTGAGTACCTCAATTTTAGTATCGCCTGTATAAGTGAAAATCGGTTGGCCGCGATACTCTTCAAGAGTTTTCCCTTCTCTGCGGAGACCTTTAAGTTTTTCGCTATCCAAGCCCTGGTATTCGGCTTTCAGCTGCTTTTTCTTTTCAAAGATCGTGTAGCCCAAACAAGGAATTCGATGGGAAGATTCGAAAGCTCTGAAGTAGTGGTTTTTCGGAAGCGCATACTCTTTGCCCGGTTCCACTTCGACTAAGTCAAAATCGTAGCTATGGTCTTCAACCTCTGACCAGGCCTGCATAATTTTTCGCAGCCCCCGTGCCACCGATGGCAGCATATAGAGTTTTGGACGTACTTTATTGAGCATGTTCTTTTGACAAATTACGTAGGGAAGACCCGAGGCGTGATCCATGTGACCATGGGTAATTAGAAAATGATCGGCTTTTAATTGGAAAGGTAAGCCCTGTCCCACGTCAATGCAGGTTTCAATTTTAGGTAGCACAAAGCTGTTAGTGATTCCAGCGATGCTAAAACCATTAACTCTTATGTCTTTATGGTACCAATCAAAACCTCGTTCAAGTGACATTACGAAATCGCGATATGTTTAGCAATAATATCATGGCCAATCCAAAGGACAGGTTTAGCTGGGTTGATGGCTTCATTGAACATAATATAGCCAGTGGATTTAAAAACTTCTTCTGATAAATAGAGATTTGAAAGGTCCTTTGCATCTTTATGCCAAGATATTATCTCCTGACTCGAAGAAATCATTTTTTCCATCTGCTCTTTAGAGTTGTGCTGAGGCCATTTCTCGTAGACGGAGTGCTTTGTAATCTCGGGGCTATTTATGTAATCCGCTGTAAACTTGAGAATATCCTCAAGAGTTTTACCCTCATTGAGCTTACTCTGGCAGGTGTTGAGGATTTCTTTGGCTCGTGCTGAGTTACCAGCTTCTTTTTCAAGAGCTCCCAAAAGTGGGTAGAGAGAGACCTCAAGGCCCTGGAAGATACTACTAGAGTTAGTAAGAATTTCGGGGCAATTAAACACGCAGACCTTTACGCCCTCTGCAAAGTGTTTCTTTGCAATGTTCTCCAATTCAATTTTTGCCCAACCTTGTACGTATGGAGTGTAGGTCTGCCATTGGTACTGGCCATTTACCAAAACTTCGGTGCCGTGGTATCCATAGGCAACATAGCTGACTTTTTGCCCAGAAGATTCTGCGGTCTTGCGAATTTCGGAAGTCTCTTCAATCAGTGTATTCAGAGTTTCCGCCGTGACCTCTAAAAAGTTGAGTTCGCTAAATCGTCCGAGTGGGGACTTCCAAAACTCTTCGCTGGGTATAAAGCGGTCACCTCGACCTTTAAAGACCTTATTCATAGTCGGCATAATGATTTTAGCTCTTGGGACCCCGCCAGCCATCATATGGACAAAGAAAATATTCTTTCCTGGTTCAATATGTTTCTTAACTTCGGTGACCCAATCTTGAGTTCTCTTTTTAAAATCATCTCGAGCGAGATCGCGAGATTCCTGGAGTTGCTCTTCGCTGAGTTCGGCTTCTTTCCACTGGGACATTTTAATTCCACTGAGGCGATCCACCGGTGAGAGGCCATCGCTTTTAGCGGGAGTCATATCGAAGCCCGCTTCGAGTGGAATATTGATAAGGGGTTGGCTCTTCGATTCGATTTCTTCGGGACTGAGGGCACATAATTGGTTTTCGGCGTTTCGTCGACCCACTGTGGAGTAAATGACCTTCATTCCTCGGGCGGTAGCTTCTTCAACGATTCCATTGGCGTAGCCCCGGCTAAAAAGCTCACCAAATAGGATCATTATATCACCTTCTTTGAACTCGGCCTTTTCAGGTAAATCACGAATGGCATCGATGCTTGCGGTCATGGTCTCTCCTCATGGAATCAAAACATATATATAGATGAAATTAGTAGCTCTATGCAGTAATAAAAGTCACTTACTTTCTCCATTTACCCTCCTAAGTGCTTATTTTCGTAAGCTTTTTGCCGCTCAGGGTAAATCAGTGCCCCCTCCACCTAGTTCCTCATTGGAACCGATTGATTACAAATTTGTCTGTTATCCAAATCATCCGGTCTAGAAAGCTTTCACGGTCGGGTGCAGAAGTGACCAATTGCGTCTGCCTCCGTGGCACTGTCAATGCACTAGACAGCGCAAACAAAGCGAACTCAGTTAAGAGTTAAGGGTATTTAGATTATGAGTTTTAAGTTGAGTAATGTTGTCATTCTGCCATTTCTAGTTGTTTTCATGATGGGTAGCTATTCATTAGCCTACGAAGTTCCTGTGAACACAGGAGCTCTGTTAGGAGAAGTATCAGTCACCGATTTATTCACAGGTCGTACTCAAATGAATGAGTTGCGCTTTGATGCGGGTAGCGCTGTCGCCTGTACTCCCATGTCTGTCGAAGAAATTATGGGTACTCAATCCCAGGTGGGTAGAGAGATGGGTATTAATCACTATTCTTTGCAAGAAAAGTATAGAGATTTTCTTCGGGCAAACCCCCTTAAGTATGTTGTCTTGCGAATTCCCCAGGCAGGAGAAATTGAATACAACTACAGTTTTGATGCTTGGCGTGTACCAAATAGTACTTTCGGCTTTGATATTCTTGCGGGCCTTGATGACAAAGATCTTAGTTATAGCGATGGAAACATCGGTGACGATTCCGTTTCAATCATCATGGAAACGGATGAGGACTTGTTTCCGAGCTATTACTCTTCTGGGCAAACACGATACTTTTCTAAGGACACTGCTTGGAATGATACTTCATGGTATGAGTTTCCTCGGTATTCGAAATTTGTTCGTTTGAGAATTACGGATAGTGGTTACGGTGAAGTCACTTCACCGAATGGAGAAATTCTCTATATTTTAAAGTGTAGAGAACAAAGAGGTTTTAATGATGCTCAACTGATTTCATTAAGACTCAACGGAAATATGTACGACTTTGTAACTTCCATGTTTTCGAATATTCAATAGAATCAAGACTTTTTAGGACCCTTGATAGGTTAAGGCTTTTAAGAAGAATATATATACTCTGAACGTCGGAGTGGGATGTTGTACCACTGGAGAAATCTCCAGTGGTTTTTTTCATTTAGCGTCTGACTGTCTCATTTTTAGACAGTGATTTCCCTTTAAAATCGATTTGAGGATGGAAAAACCATTGCAATGATCTTTACCAGAAGATTTGAGTGAGGAAGTTTGAGAGGATCCTATGAAACGCTTTGCCCTATATTTTTGGAGTCTTGTTGTACTCAGCCTCGGTTTGGCCGTGTCCTGTGGCCCTAAAATCAACAAGCCGAAAATCAATACGGATGCAACAGAAGGTGTTGCACTTTTAAAGGTGAATTCCTGCGCAGCCATGCACCGAGAGGTGCGCGAGTATCAAAGGGTTTCTGGTAAATTAAATATATGTGTTCAAGTAAATACTGAGCCTGAAGTTCGAGAAATTAATTTTAGATACTTGTATAGAACTCTTAACGAACAAAGACTTTCACTTAAGTTACCCATTGCCTTTTCATCTGAAGGTATTTCCGAAGAGAATCTAGAAAAGATTCACAACGTTGTTGCGAGTCCTAAAAACCCTTGCCTTGAGCAGATTGAGCGAATTTTTTCAGTGAGTGGAATGAGCTTAGAAATTGAAGTGGATCCGACATCGGAGAGTGTAAATACAATCCCACTCGTCGATCGCACAGAAGACGATGGAGACGTTAAGTATGATATCAAGAATGCTTACTATCCCTATCAAATGATGCCCGAAGGAACCAACGAGTGCCGATCGGCCTGTGCCGATGATGATGAGGACTGCCCCATAAATTGCGCGATAAAGGATTCTAAGCCCTTTTGTCGAGGACTTTTAGCCCAGGTGGGGCATCACCTCGGTCTTTCAGACACGACTGCCAATAATCCGTGCCTTACTGCCGAGCAACAAGTTACCCGTTCTGCCTCAAGTATATTTTCGAGGGGAAGGGAAGGTGATGAGGAGCATTCTGAGTTTTGGAACTCTCGACGCCTTAGCCCGGTTGATATCATCGGTTTAGTAACGCCCATTTGTCGGGCCGGAGAAGAAAGTGGGAGAGCTGCTGACGAGGACGCCGAGGAAGACTCTGAAGAAGAATAGTCCTATAACCATAACCCCAATTATCAAGTCTAGGCTTAACAGGTCTTGATGGATGTATTAAGGCCTGATAGTAATTTCGTGTGGAATCAAATGCAAAACCCCAAAATTCTAATGAGGTAGAATCGACAACCGAGCTCGTTCAGGGACGTGACTTCTACTTTGACGAAGGGCTCATGGTGTTAACGAGCCACTTTCTGAAAGAGCGTGGCTACTGCTGTTCGAACCAATGTCGACATTGTCCTTATGGTGAAGCTTGCAGCCCATCGACTGGTGAGCAAAGCGGACCTGGAAAGAAAGATCTAAAATAATGCGGGTCGTGAGTCTTGTACCATCGTGGACTGAGTCTCTTATCGATGGAGGGATTCGGCTTGTGGGGCGAACCCGCTATTGTATTCATCCTATGGATCAAGTCAAAAATGTCGAAATCGTAGGTGGAACTAAGAGTCTTGATTTTGCGAAATTAAAGTCATTAAAACCGGATCTTCTGATACTGGATAAAGAAGAAAATCCTGCCAGTTATGGGCAATTAGGAATCCCCTATGTAGTCAGTCATATAAGGCAGCCAGAGGACGTCCTTGTCAGTTTGCGTGCCCTTCAGAAGGTGTTTCCAGAGTCTCAACTTTCTGATCAGGTTAAAGATTGGGAAAGTCTCAATCTCAAGTGTCCAAAAGATTTTTCGGGTGATTGGGGGCAGCTTCCGGGAGTTATTGAGTGGATTGATAAACCCAAAGGTAAGATTGATAGCATCTACTACGTGATTTGGAAAAATCCATGGATGATTGTCAGTTCGGATACCTATATTGGGGGAGTTTTAAGCCGCCTTGGTTTTGCAAAATACTTAAAAAAATATTCTCATCAATATCCAGAGATTCAGTTAGAAGACTTGGATTGCGAAAACTCGTTGTTTTTATTTTCATCGGAGCCCTATCCCTTTTTAAAAGAAAAAGAGAGCCTCAAAGGTCTTGGGTTAAAATCTGCAATTGTCGATGGCGAATCCTTTTCTTGGTTTGGCCTGCGGTCACAAAAATTTCTGAACAAAAATATCAAGTGAAAAATATATTTTTTTCGACCTCAAATCGTTTCTAAGGCCGATACAATTTGCGGCACTGGGCTCTAAAAAGACGGTTTCAGTTTGGGGAGAAAATTGAAAAACCCCGTTTTTTCAAGGGTATACACTTGGTTCCAAAATGTACGGTTCTTGAATACTAAATAGTCTGAAAGAGATGGTCATGGATTGCTAGCCCCAGGTCATCCTCAGGTAACGAGTAAATGTTTAATATGTCGACACAAATAACATTTTGGCGCCGAATTCAGTCGGCGAGTAAATCCAGAAATCTCTGGTTTGTCTTTTGCCTTTTTCTAGGCATCGTCTTGCTATACCCGCAAGCCAGTCAATCACAAACAAAAACTCGAAACCATTCTGCAAAAAGACTTTATTCAATCGGTGGTACTAGTCAGGTTTATACGATTGATGCTCTGGAGTCGAAAAACAAAAAGCGAAAGAAAACCCTGAATAAGAAATCTAAAAGCAAAAAGGCAAAGACGGTTCGTCGTCTGAGTAGGGCTCAGAAAGCGAAACTACTCGCCATGCGTAAGCAACGACGATTAAAACAAATGCGTCTTGATCGCGAGCGAGAAGATGAACGCGCCCTGTGGAGTGAATCCATTGCGAACTCTTCAAAAATTCGCGTGAAGAAAAGAAAAAGTCGAACCGAAAAGAATTTGAGACTCGATTGGCGAATTAAACTCACAGGAGTGGGATTTGAAAATGAAACCGATTCAGCTCAGTTAACAGCACTGTCGTTTGATAACCGGTTCCAGTACCGCCTGGTGGATAGTTTAAAGCTCAAATCAGAGCTTGGAGTTCGACTCGGTACGGGTCGCAGCCAATCCCGTTTTGGTGAGTACACGGTTGTTAACGGCCTTAAGGTTTCAGAAGCCGTGTTAAAGTATTCTCCCATTCCCTATTTCAGTATCGAGGCCGGGGCGGCAAAAGCTGATTCCGTTGCTGAAAATTTAATGCGAAAAAGTCTTGCCTTTCCTGGCGTGAAAGAAACCTTGAAATATAAATCAAAAATATTTGCCATCGAATTGTCGGCGATCCAAGCGATTCCGACTTCAGAGACCCTTTCAAACGATGCGGTCGACAAAGAGGCTACACCGACCTATTTTTCTGAACTACTCACTCTCAGTCTTAAACCTCACGAGATGATCGTCGGAAAAGCCTATATTCAGCACTATAGTTTTCAAAACCTTCCTTCGGCGGTAGCCGAGGCGAGTTCGATTCACGGAAATAGTGTTTTTGACTTGGGAACCAATAGCTCGAGTTTTCAATACGAGTTTAATGGCTGGCTCTTTGGAGGGTCAGGAGCTTTAATAATCGATAATCGATTTAGTATCCAGGGTGACCTTTATATGATTTCTAATCTGGAAGCACCCGAAGCCTATAATCAGGGCCAGTTAGCCAGTGTCTCTTTAAACTCTCAATTCAAAGATTTTGATTTGAGATTTGAATACGCCAACTTTTTTACCGAAAGTGATGCCACGCCCGCATTCTATAATTCTGCGGGCTTTGGTCATACAAATCGCCAGGGCTACGGACTATCTGGTCTCGTGAGCTTTAAGAAGCTCGGATTTAAGTTAAAATTTAATTATGTAGAAGCTCAGTTAATTAACCTCACTCCTAACCAGAGTGACCAACAGCAAATAGGAATTCAATTAGAAACATTCTATGACAGACTTTTATAAGAGACTTAACATTCGAATGTTTTTTGCCCTGATAGCGATCTTGCTATCGGCCTTTCTTATTGCCTGTGAAGAGCCACAGAAGAAAGATGGAATTGATGACCCCTACGACGCTAGTGATGATGGCGCGACTGCGAGTTTCTACGTTCAAGAGGTAACAGGTTCTAGCACAGTTTTGACCACAACCAGAGGACTTAAGCTTCCTCAATCACGTATCTACAACTTTAAAGCCTGTTTTAGGGATAAAGTGACGCAAAACCTTATCAAAGGCCATACTTTCCGCATTGTTGAAGAGGGAAAGATGGAGCAGGACAAGCAGTCTGATGAAAACGGCTGTGTCGACTGGTCAGAGCCTTTGGGATACAACTTCCTCGCGGACTCCCGTTACGTGGTCTTAGAGAGAACGTTTACGGCTGTGGGAGTTCACGACGGCACTAGAACCGTGCGTTTGGCCGTGAATCCTTGGTCAAAAACCCACGACAGCGGAATTCCAGAGGTC
>JAUHWN010000183.1 GCA_030424665.1 Bdellovibrionia bacterium
GGGAGGAAAGAAAATGGAGTTAAACAAAGATACTAAGCGAAGAATCAACAGTATTGAACGTCTTATCATTAGTGGTCAGATTGATAAGAAGGGTTATCTCGATATGGTCAAAGAGATCAACGGTCGAGATTATGAGGGAACTCATATCATGTTGAGGGCCTTTGCCAGTGCCCAAGAAAAGTATGATGATTATCTTGAACGGAGTGCGATGATGTCTCCTAAATTTTTAGGCGTAAACTTTAACGATCAAGATTGTTGGATGACAGACAAGCTGCTCGAAAAAGAGATTTCATCTCGATACTCGGAGAAAGAGCTCATGCAAAATTTTATGACAAAAGAGCTGAGAGTGAAATTGAAAGAAAGAGAGATGGAAATCAAAAATATGCCTAGATCTGAAATTAATGAAGAAAGGGCCAAAGTCATGGGCTTTTCTGTTGAATCATTGAAGAGGAAAATAGGTCTATCCCGATAGGAATCGAAGTTTACAGGATGTGAACAAATGGGAGGCAGGATGCCAAAGCAAATTATTTTATTAATATTAACTATGGGTGTGGTCTGCCCATCCTTTGCTGAGAGATTCAGTTACAGAGACTCAAAAACTCTAAGCTCTGACGATCTTTTGTTTAAGGAAAATAGCCGAAATCGAGACCGTGTATTCACCGACTATGAAATTATTGATGCCAGTGTGAGCTTGGGGGTATCCAGTGGTGGCTGTGGTCAGATTAATGTGGCTCAGACTCTACGCACTAATTTGAGGAACCTTTTGAGCGAAAAGACGTTTCAGCAAATGGGGTCGGATCTGGCTGGGTCTTCCTTCATGCTACTCACTTGCTACTGGTCTCCTCAGCTTTGCTCGATCATGAAATCGTCCCGTATCAACTCGAGTCTCCTAGCAGGACTTAATTTCAAAACTTGTAATGCCATAAACAAATATGTTGATACGAGAGCCTCAGACTGGGAGCTCTCAAAGCAAAAGTGTTTCAACAAAGCTCTATCAGAAACTGGTGGTGACGCAGATGCAGCGGCAGAAAGGTGTGGAAAAAACTCTTTCAACTTTGACCTGGCAGACTGGGCTGGTGGCTCCAATGGAACTGTGAATTCAAATAAGCTCATTGAATCAAGTGCGAAGTGGCTAGGCCTTAGAGGGGCAGAAGCCGCTCGAATTGTTGATGTCACCAAAGCCTTTGTTGGCGATAGTGTCTATGCAGGAGGGAGAATATCGGTGGACTACGGATCGCGGAGTAGACAGCTTACTCCCAGATCCTACTATCTTGAGCAGCGTTTAAAGTTTGAAGAAAAAATTGATAAAATTTTTGATAAGCTTAAAAATGGTCATTCTCCCCATAGCATCTCTGCTGAAGAGATTGCTGAGTTGAATAAAGGGAGCGAGAAGGTCCTTGTCAGCAATTCCACCCTTGATGAGCTTTCTCTTTTGCCAAGGGCCAAGAAAAAAGCCGTGACAGAAAAGTTAGCCAGCACCGTAGCGATGAATCGTTTGGCAACAGATGTTGGAAAATCGCTTGATTTACTAACCTCCATTGAGAGAAACCCGAACCTTCCAGAGAAACGAAAAGAAGAGATTCGAAAGAAGAAAAACGATCTGAGTCGAAGCTTTGAAACCACCGTATTACTCGAAAAGCAAAAAAATGATCCGGTCAATTCAGTGCTTAACAAAGTAGCCCTGGAAGGAGAAATCACAGAGAAAAAGAGGCTGTCAAACCTCTTTCAGAGTGAAGCGAACAAACAAAACCGAGGACAATTGGACCAAAGTTTCTTCAATTGCGCCGATGGTTTTATGTGCCAAAGGTAGGTCGGAATGACGTTTAGTAATACTGCTTATGAAGCTTATTTTGTCAGTCTCGGAGTTTATATTCATTCTGGGATCACTCGGTTTCTCGCCAGCAATGAGTTTTTTCGAGCACTGTTGATGTTCATTTTAGCGGTGACTCTGCTAGTGATCACTTTCCAATATTTTTCAAGGTATTTGCCAGGCTCGGTGTTTGATAGGAAGTTTATATCTCTTTCCAGGTTTGCCAAGTTTATTGTTTGCTTCTTTTTGGGAGCCTCTCTATTACGAGTTGGGACAAATGTGGATTTTAAGAATTATGACCGAAGCTCTTGGAAGTCTAATCCCTATATGTCGGGCCGTATATCAAAAGATGATGAAGATTACCGGATCAGTTTTGTTTTTGACATCATGATCCGAACCATTGAGGAAATTGGTTGGGGTACGACCAAGTTGATTGATGCGCTTATGAGCGAAAATCACTCCCATCTTGAAGCACCAGACTTCTTTTATAAGGCCATTCTTCATGCTGGAGCCAGCCAGGTGGAGAACCCAGAACTGAGAGAAAAGCTTGAAATGTACTCATCCGAATGCGTGCTGAAGGCTCTGTCTCGAAATCCAGAAAAAGAGAGGGTGACTTGGTTTGGCAAACTTCATTCAAAGGCATTTCTTCCAGAAGACCTTGATGAGTTCTACAAAAATACTTACTTCGAAAAAGAAGATGGCTCCGTTTACAACTGCAATGATCTGAGGTTCGCGGTCAATGATGCCCTTCATTTAGAAAGTATTAGCAAGGCTCCGATGATGGATCAATTGCTCCACAGCTCTGGGCTTGAGAAAAAAATCTCTGTTGATCAGATGCGCAACATCCAGATCGCAAGCTCGCTTTTGAACTTTTACAGGTCAAAAAGAGAGTCGGTCGTCGGGGTCAAAGATGAGGTTAGGCTGCCGGGACTTTTTGGGTCCACTCTACAGTTTTTAGATAAGCTTAAGTCTTTTGAGGGAATTTCTCGCATCACCGGCCATGAGGATACTGCCGGAGCATCACTAGCCGTTGATAAAGCCAGGGAGTTCAATGACCTCTTAAGAAAAGCCCCCATGATTAAAGGGCTTGTGAAAATGTTCCTAATTGGCTTTGCCCCCTTGTTGATATTTGCGATTTTTGCGATGAACTGGAAGGTGCTCGTCTGGTGGGCCGTGGCCTACTCGTCTGTGACTATCGGATGGAGTGCTGGGTGGACTTTTCTGTACCATACGCTGACAAACTTTGTGGCATCTGGACAGGTCTTGGAACAATTTGGGCAGTTCTCTGATGGGTTCTCGTTGTCATCGGTGGCGATTATTATGGAGGATGCTTATTACTTCTATTCAATTATTTTCATGGCTCAAATGACCTATGCCATCGCATTGACTGGCGGAGCTTTGTTTATCACTCGCAGTCTATTGGCTGATAGAGCGACCGATCACATACCTGAAGTGGTGCCGATGGCATCGAATGTGGCACTGGCCACGGGAGGGATGAAGTCGATGGGAGGATAAGAAGATCAAAGCCCGCATTTATGCGGGCCTCGGGGGTTTGGGGGTATCCCTCAACAAGCTTTCGGGGTCTGACGTCAGACCCCATGCTTGCGCTCCTGGGAATCGATGAAAATCTAGGCAATTTTTGAACGGCGTATAGTTTATGAGGAGAGGAATCAGGATTAGGAGGAGCTAAAAAAATAGTTCTTTGAATACAACAATTTATTTCAGGAGGAATAAATATGAAGCAGGAAGCTTTGCAATTGAGTTTTGATGGGTTGGAAAAAAACCCATCAAAGTTGAGAACGACAGTCAGGTTTACACCTGAGCAATATAAAATAATAAATGATGATGCGAAGATTTTTAGAAAATCTCCAGCCAAGCTTTTAAGACTCAATTATTTTGATCGCCTACCGACAAAACTATTGATGACGCCAGAGAATCTTAAACTTTTTATGCGGATCTATAGTGGTATCGGGAACAACTGCAATCAACTGGCGAAAAGAGCCAACGCTGGAATCTCGGTGCCAATGACTTCAATCAACCGCTTGATAGACAGTAATGATCAGCTTTTAGATCTGGTTACGGGTCTTAATGGCCACGGTTAAAATCAAATATAGAAAATGTGTAGAAAGCCTATGGAAATATGTCACCGAAGGGAGAGATGTGGACGACCCAATAGCGTTTAATGAATGTAGTCAAGTTTCTCTGCCGAGAATATTTCTCACCTCTCAAGATATACATGGTGGTTACGGACGACACTAGGCTATTCATATCATTCAAAGTTGGTCTCCAGAAGAGAGTCGAAAGTATGAGCCAAGTCTTATGAATAGTCTGGGGAAGAAGATGGTTGAAGAGTATTTCCCCGATCATCACTACGCAATTGTCACCCATACGGATACTGACAAAACTCACAACCACATTGTCATTAATCCGGTGAGCAATACGGAAAAATCTCGTCGCATTACAAACGAGAAGAAGCATTTGTATAGACTCAGGGAGATCAACGACAAGCTTGCGAGAGAAAACGGATTGTCGGTTGTCAAGTCTCAGAGTCGTGAGAGTTGGGATAAAATGTCAGACGAGGTTCGCTCCATTTATAAACGAACAGGGTTCTCGAGAACTAATGATCTGATGGAAAAAGCGCGTTTTTCGATGTCCATTGCAACAAGCTTTGATGAATACTCGGCCTATTTGAATAGAGGGTTTGGGATCAAGTTCAGAATTCGCGGGAAAACGGTTTCTTATTTGTATCCAGGCCTTTCGAAATGGAGGAGAGCTGGCAAGCTTTCGGTGAAATATGACTTTGATGGTCTCCAAAAGCGATTTGAAGAAAATGACAAGGCTCTGGTTCGCCAAGGGTTAAAAAAGGCTACAGATATAGAGGGAAAAGACTACTCAAAATATTACAGATTTAAAAGAGAAGAAACGGAATATAAAATTCCCGACTACAGAATAAAGGGTAGCATAATTCCAATTGAAAAATTGGATAACCTCAAGAATTCAAGTGTGGAGAGCTATTGTGACCGTATGGGTATTGAGCTGAAAGAAAATGCCGATGGCGAAAAATCTCTTTCAGGTCGAGATTATATTCGGGTCTCGAAAAATTCTTGGAAAAACTTGCGTACAGGTTGTGAGGGAGGTCTCTTAGAGTTCAAAGCTTACTTTAATAATAAATCTTTTTTGGACTCAATTGGAGAAGATTTAGAGCGAGACTTTGTTGACAAGATGAAGATGAGTCTGGATGTTCCCGAGCCAAGTTTTCAGGCCTTCTATGTGCCTACAAATGACAAGCGAATCAGAGAAAAAGAGTTAATAAACCATCTGGTCATAACTGATGGTTTTAATAGGAGTCTTCTATTTGAGCTGTCAAAATCCGGTCGATTCAGAGTTTTTGAGAAGAATCGGTTTAAAGTTTATAGCGATAGTGAAAATGTGAGAAGCTTGACCTTTTACCGAGACCCCAATTCAAAATGGTTCACCAAGAAAATAAAGGGATTAGATCAAAATTTGATAAACCTTAGAGGCCAGTCTAACGAGCTTATACTTTTCAGCTCTGTGGAAAGTTTTTTGAAGTCGAATGAGATTGGTCAGTTTTTCAATAGAAAATCGATCCCTCAAAATCTAGTTGTGCCAATGAAACCAATTAGAAACTGGATCAATGAAAACGAAGACTTTCTTTCATCATTTGAGAGAGTCAGATTTGTGAAAGATGATTCAAAAAATGTTTTCGATGATATTTTGTCATTCCGTGATCCGCTAAAGAAGACGGAAGCGAAAAATATGTCGGTCGAAGAATTAGATAAATTTATTAAGAAAAGTTTTAAAAAACGAGAGAGAAACTAGCTTTATAGGAGGTAAAGAATGGAGCAAGGAAATGCTATTGTTTCGAATAAAGGAAGTGATGAAAAGTATAAAGGAGGAAAATCAATATCACTTGAGGCCAATGAAAAGCTTGTTGAAATTAGGAAAGAGGTCAACAAAGGAAATTTTAAGAAAAAGTTTAGTGAGCGCGAAATATTGACTGCTGCGATATTAAATTTTCCAGAAAGCTTGGTTGAGAAGCTTAGAAAGGATCGAGCTTCAGGAGAAGAGTCTATGAACAAGCTGCTTAAAGATATGTATGAAAAGCAGAAAAGTGATGGTCTCTTTGAAGATTATGATCAATTTCTTAAACAGGTTGTGAATCCAATGCTCAGTGGTCAGTTAAAAAGCAAGTCGAAGTCTAAGAAAGTGCCGAAAGGAGCTACAAATGAATCGTAAAAAAATAGTTTTGTCCGTCGCTCTCTATTTTCTACTTGTTGGCTGCGGAACGGGCTCAAAGAAAATCAATCAAGTGGCCCAGGTAACGAAAAATCAAAATCGTGTATTGCGAGCCTTAAAGATTGATCGAGGGAGCATTAAGAATCGAGACAACTCCAAGGAGTTTGTTAAAGAGCTTCAATTAAAGGAAAACCGACTGAACAGTGCAATCACCGCAATGATTGAATCCAATCTTGTGGTGCTGAAAGCGCTGGGGAAAGAAAGCCAAGGGGGTGATGATGGAAAATAGAATGGGTCAGAGTGAAGAAGCTGGAGATGAGGTTTTGAAAGCTGTAGGAGCCCTTGAGGAGTCCTCTAAGGAGCTTGAAGAGGTCATAGAGGAGAGCCAGGATCAGGAGGAGCAACTAGAGGGTGTTATAGTGTGGGTTGGCCGTATTTTAAAGAAGATTCTCACGCAATAGTTAAGTAAAAACATATGCTTAAATATATTCAATATATAAGTATTTACTATAGTAGTTAATAGGTGGTAAAATGAGCAAAGTGATTAAGAAAGACAATTTAGAAAACATATTTAAAGAGCTCGACCAGCGTATGTCAGATAAGGGCCGTAAGGAAACCCTTATTATATTCGGCAGTGCTGCATTCATGGCTCAAGGCTACAGCGATGGAAGCCGGATGACTTACGATGTAGATGTCGTGAAGCCCCCTTTTGATAATGAGCTATGGGTTATTAGTGCCGAGGCCGGTGAAAAGTTTGAACTGGATATGGGGTGGCTGAACGCGGCTGGAAATATTTTTTCTAGAAACTTCCCCAAGGGTTGGGAAGATCGAACTAAAGAAGTTTTCAAAGGCAAAGCCCTTACGATTCAATCTCTTGGGAGACAGGATTTAATCTGCACAAAATTCAATGCTCTTTGTGACAGGGTTTCAAATACAGACCGAGTGGATATGAAAAGTATCAATCCCACAAAAAAAGAATTGGAAACCGCTACAGAGTGGGTCATCAGTCTTAAACCGGAATTAAAGCCGATGGCTGAAAAGAT
>JAUHWN010000019.1 GCA_030424665.1 Bdellovibrionia bacterium
CTTTGATCGATAAGAATAGGAAACTAGATCAAAATTTTTCGTTTGAATATACGAGAGACACATATGGAGAGCTTCGAAACTATGAATTCACCGTAATTCAAGCTGATGGTGACGATTCTGATTTTATTCTTCTCGGTACCGACTTTACAGAACGACGAAAAACAGAAGAACAACTCGAAGACGCTCAGGCCCAGGTGGTTCAGTCTTCAAAACTTGCATCGCTCGGAGAAATGGCAGCAGGACTTGCCCACGAAATTCACAATCCCATACAATCTATTCGGGGCTTCAACGAGCTGATTGAGCGAAAAACTACCGATCCAGATAAAGTCGACCTCGAAAAGGTACGCGATTATTCACAAAAGATTCACGAAAACTGTCAGAGAGTCGTAGATATTGTTGAACATTTTCGAAACTTTTCACGGGTAAATAATGCGAATAAAGCGGCCATCTCTGTGAATCAAGTTATAGAGAGAGCATTAGCCTTCTTTAGTCAACAATTGAAAATTGTTGGAATAGAGCTAGAATGGACCCCTCCCCAATTCGAAATTTATGTTGAGGCAAACGATACACAAATGGAACAAATTCTTGTCAACTTGATATCTAATGCCAGAGATGCCATAGTTGCGAAACATGGCCGATCTGGAGGGCAACTCTCTATCTCTTTACACGGAGACGACGTCGAAGTTAAGTTGACTGTCAAAGATAACGGTACGGGTGTTGACGAAAAGACGAAGCAAAAAATATTCGACCCTTTCTTCACTACCAAACCTCCTGGCAAGGGTACAGGGTTAGGCTTATCCATTATCCACGGTCTGATAGCTGATCATAATGGCACAATGGAGTTCAACACTGAACTAGGTATTGGGTCTGAGATTGTATTAAGGTTTCCATCTCTCGAAAATCAGGAGAAAAACGTTGCCTAGATATAGAATTCTTTTTTTAGATGACGAACCTGATGCTGGTTTCTTTGTGTCTGAGTTACTCGACGAAGATGAAGTAGTGACTTTTACAAGTCCAACTAAAGCTCTGACTTGTATCCAAAAAGAATCCTTTGACTTGCTCATATCAGATATCACAATGCCTGAAATGACTGGTCTCGAATTTTATAAAAAATTACGCGCCACAGGCAACCAAGCTCCCTTCGTTTTGGTAACTGGTCATCGAGGAGGCGTTCCAGAATACGAAGAAGCCAAGTCTTTAGGGATTGAGCTCCTTCATAAACCCTACTCCGGCTCAGATCTTCTAAACATCCTCGAAAAACTTATAAAATAATTTTGAAACTGTCTCCTTTTCCTATTCTTTACGTCATAAAGGGTAAATAAGGAGATTCTTATGAACAAAAAGGTCCATCTATCTATAAATGCCGTTGATATGAAAAAAAGCTTAGAATTCTACACTGCTTTATTTGGAGTAGAGCCTGCAAAATCGAAAGATACCTATATTAAATTTGACCTCGAAGAACCAGCTCTAAACTTTACAATCAACAAATCAGACTCTGTCCAAGGCAATAGATTAAATCATCTCGGACTGCAAGTCCGTGCCAGTGGAGACGTAACTCTCGAAAAATCTCGTCTTGAGAAACTTGGACTGAATACGCGACTCGAAGAAGGTACAGATTGCTGCTATGCTATTCAAGATAAGGTTTGGATCAAAGATCCAGATGGCAATTCCTGGGAAGTGTTTGTCGTTTTAGCGGAGGGAAAAAGTCGAAGTGGAAAAGACTCAAGATGTTGTGTCTGAAAAGCTGTACTTAGCAATTAAGTCCTTTGTAAAAAGGAGAGTCCAAAACGATGAAGATGTCTCGGATCTTGTTCAAGAGATATTCTTAAAGTTGCACAAAAACGAAGGTAAAATTGGTGATTTGGAAAATTTGGTGGCTTGGTTGTATCGAGTGGCGAGAAACCAAGTCATCGATTTCTATCGAAGAAATGGAAGGTCCGCGCCCGAACTTCCCAGTGAGGAGATCACTCCCTCTGACAATGACATTTTTAGAGAAGTCTCCTCGTGGCTCGAGTATTTTATAGAAATCCTCAGTGAACCCGATCAGGAGATACTAAAGCTCGTTGAATTAAAGGGACTTACACAGAGAGAGGCTGCTCTCCAGTTGAATATTTCTTTAGAGGCAGCGAAGGCTAGGCATCAAAGAGCAAAAAAACGTTTGCGAATAAAACTCGAGGAATGTTGTGCCTACACTTTTGATTCGCGAGGAAAGATTATTTCTTACGAAGTTAAGAACGAAAATTCCTGCTGTGATTAATAGAAAAAGTCTCACAATAGAATTCGCACCTTTAATCCGCCCTGTTTTGGTAAAAGTGTATCGTTTTTAGACAGCCGCTAGGTGTTTACACGCTCTAGCTTAATTCTCAGATCCCTTAAACGGAATAGTCATTGCTGCTTAAAAGGCTATGAGAGTGATTCAAATCTTGGTTTCTATGGCGATGGGCCTATGTGGTCCCTCCCTCCTTGCTTGTAATATTGATTATGATTTAACTCCCGAAGAGGCCGCACGCCCCGTCTTTGTACTCGTTGATAAATCCTCGAGCGTTCAAAAGATGTGTGTTTTTAACCGAGGTGCTTTACAAAATGAGTATTCCGTCTCGACCGGAAGAGAAAATATTGAAGGATACGATTTCGCGCGAAGGAGAGACTACATAACCCCTTATTGTTCGACAACTCCAACGACCATGTCACTCTCAATAGGAGAAATGAATCCGGAGCGCACCTCTCAGCAATGGACTCGACCTGGCGGTTCAGCGCCCATCATGTACAATGCACTCGAGTTACGGGGTACTGATAACGTGGGTCTACCCGTTACTGGTCGCGGAATTTTCATTCATGGTGTAGAAGAACATCACGAAGAGAGAATCGGACAAAGGGCCTCGGGTGCATGTATTCGCATGATGCGTAGTGATTCAGATGCGCTTTTTCAATTAATTCAAACTGAGGGTCGCAATCAAACTACGGTCAGGATAATAAATTCAGATGCGAACGCCGAAAGGCAACGTACCAGAGATTGCCTACTAAGAGCCGAAGTCTATCAGTGTATCTTTGAAAAATTAAGGGCTGAGGGACGCGATGATGCTTACTACTTCCGATTTACCGAAGAAGAATGGGCCACTCGATATCAAGGCAACAAATATTCAAATGAGGCCTATCAGTTTGCAATGGGAGAATTGCAAGCTCATTACTATCGTGAGTGCGAAAACGATCGTCGAGTTCTTCGAGATCAAGCACGAATTAATGAAGCATATGATAGTGCTCCACCAGAGCAGTCTGTTCATCCTAGGCCGCGGCCGATTGTAAGCGCTACTCACCGCCCCGACTCTGAGCTTGAACGCTAGGCCTACTCATTGTATTTATTTGAGTAATGTTTAGTTGGTGGAAAAACCTGAAACGAAAAAGACTATTGGAAAAACCATTTCCAACTCAATGGAATGACCATCTAGAGAGCAATCTCCCTTACTATTCCTTGCTCCCAGAAAAAGATCAAAAACACCTAAAAGATCTCGTACAAATATTCGTAGCGGAAAAAGACTGGCACGGAGGCGAAGGCCTTGATATTGACGATGAAATTAAAGTTACTATCGCCGCCCATGCCTGTCTCCTTATTTTAAAAATTCCCCACGACTACTACAATAATGTGATTTCCATATTTGTTTATCCGAGCACAGTATTAACTCCTAAACCTGCAATGAATTTTTTTGGAGGACCCCTCGAACCCGTACTTGGCCCGGTACCCATTTTGGGGGCTGCCCATTACAACGGTCCGCTGATATTAGTATGGGATTCTATTAAGCGAGAGGTTCGTCATCCCGAAAAAGGTCATAATGTTATCTTTCATGAATTTGCCCATAAACTTGATATGATGGATGGCTACGCCGATGGCACTCCTCTTCTCAAAGGCCAAAAGAAATACAAGGAATGGGCCGAAGTTTGTACAAAAGAATTTGAAAACCTTCGAGATGACGTTGAAAAAAATAGAGACAGCTTTTTTGACCCCTATGGAGCTACGAACGAAGCGGAATTTTTTGCTGTGATCACAGAATACTTTTTTACTAAACCAAAAAGAATGAAAGAACATCACCCGCGACTTTATGGCCTGTTTGTAGATTTTTACCAACAGGATCCTGCGAACTATTCTTAATCTAAGTTAACAACTGATCTGCGTATTCCCTACTGACGACCTTTTCTAACTTAGGGTCCCAAAGCTGATAATCAAATGTCGAAATAAGCTCTCTCATTCGCACCCTTCTCACATTCTGAAACAAATCACTATACTTGTTATGGCAATCTTCGAGTCGATAATTAGGTATAGCAACCGAAAGGTGGTGGAGGTGATGAAATGCAATATCCGCTGTGAACCAATTGAGGACTTTTGGCAGTACTAACATACTGGTACCCTCTAAAGCAGCTTGGTAATAATTCACACGCTCTGAATCTGTCGCGTAGGAGTTTTCAAAATTGTGCTGAATCGTAAATGCAAGAATTCCCATTGAACCTGAAAGAGATGTAGAAACCACATAAAGCAGAAAAAATTCTGTTGCTCCTATCGCAGAGGACATGAGAATCCAGATAGAGATCAATACAATATTATTGTATGTCATGTGCAAGTAGTCTCTTTTTGACTTCCAATATTTTGTATCCCACTTTTTTGCGAAATCGACCGCTTCCTTAAATCGAAATCGAATTAAAGACCCAAGAATTCTATAAGCCATTACAATATGACCCAAAATCCAATTAATGCGTGGAAAGGCTAAAACATAAAAGAATCCCGCAGGTATTAAAATAAGTGGTTGGCGAAATCGCCAGTAATTCTTTCTTTGCTTATCTGTCAGCTTCGCATAGTCATCGGTATTAATGATGTTGAAAACTCCACCATAACTAACCCAATCCCCGTTGGTCTTATGATGATAATCGTGATTCTTAGACCAGACATATTGGGGCATCCCCGTGATAACTCCCAGAAAAAAACCGACAACACGGTTCAACCGGCGTGACGAAAAAAGTGAGTTGTGCCCACAATCGTGCATTAAAACGAAAGTTCGCAAAATGAAAAAACTAATCACAAGTGAGAACGGCAAGAAAAACCACAAAGAAATTTTTACGAGATAGGCATAGGAAAACCAAAGCAAGGCGAAAGGAATGAGCGTCAACAATACCTGGCGAGTGGCAATAAGATTAGATTTTTTCGTATAAGGCAGAAGCTTCTGCGACCAAAATTTTGAATCGTACTGTGTCAATTGAATACCCTTAAAAAATAGAATATAACTGTTTTACCGCCTAGGAGCTCGTCTTCCAAGCTTTTTTGGCCTTAATTTGCTCTTCACAGTGGGAAATTAATATGCAATTTGGTCAGGTTCATCACATTGAGTATTACGTAAAAGATCTACAAAAATCCAATGAATTTTGGAATTGGTTCATGCCTCTTTTAGAGTACAAGAAAGTTTCGGAGTGGGATGACGGTGTATCCTGGGAGCATCCTAATGGCACCTACCTCTGCTTCGTTCAAGTTCTGGAAACTTACCTTTCAGTGGAGAACAACCGTCAAGCCCAGGGCCTTAATCACATCGCATTTAATGGCGGTGATTTAAGCTTTTTAAATCAGCTAGAAAATAGCCTAAATTCCAAAGGGATTCAGATACTTAAAAGGGATGGCAAATACCTTTGTTTTGAAGACCCCAATCAATTTGCAGTTGAAGTTTACGCCAATTAGTTTGCTGAACTACTTTCCCATTGAATTTACTGAAATTCTCTAGCCCAAAAGTCATCCGAAAAAATCTCTAAAAAGAGAAAGATTTTACCGGAGGGTAGGATCAAGCATGTGGCTGGGGAGAACATTACTCATGGCACCGAGTAGGGAGTTATCGATGTCAGGGATGGTTTTGCGAAGAGTTCTGAGGAGCTTTTTCATTTCCACCCTTTTGAGGCCGTCCTGTGAGCCACATAGGTTACAAGGTATCACGGGAAAACCCCATCGAACTTGAAGATCTAAAAGCGATTGTTCTTTCACATAGGATAAAGGGCGAATCACAATATTTCGCGCATCTTTCGAATAGAGCTTTGGCGGCATAGTTGCCGTTTTTCCGGAGTAAAACATATTCAACAAGAGAGTTTCAATGAGATCGTCTCTATGGTGGCCTAGTGCGAGTTTATTAAACTTCTTATCGTGAGCGTAGTTATAGAGAATTCCTCTGCGCAATCTCGAACAAAGGGAACAATAGGTCTGCCCTTCTTCGACTTTTTCTTTAACAATACTGTAAGTATCTTCTTCTAAGACTGTTAGTTTGATTCCGAGGGATTCGATCCAGTTTTTAAAAGCTTCAACCTCGAATCCAGGTTGCTTTTGGTCAAGAATTGCCGCCTCTAATTCAAACTGAAAAGGGGCTTTTTGTCGAATTTGATCAAGAAGAGCCAACATTATCGATGAGTCTTTTCCTCCAGATACGGCACATAAAACCCGGTCTCCTTCTTCGATTAAATTGAAATCGACAATTGCTTTAGTCATCTGCTTGCGAATCGAAGTTGCAAGATCACTGGTGACTGGTTGTGCTTCTAAAGGGACAAAGCTTTCCACGACTATTTCGCCTTTTTAACTACAGAACACTTTAGGTACATCGAACCAAATCCTGGAATCTTACAGGAAATATCGTGATCATCTTCGGGTTCGTCCAAAAGGCGAATATTCTTAACTTTGGTTCCCGACTTTAAAGTTCCACTACCCACTTTGAGATCTTTAGCGACAACAACAGTATCACCAGTTTGCAATTGAACACCATTGGCGTCCAAAAACCGAGGCTTTTCAGGAGAACTTTCTGTGGATGAAGCTTCTGTCGGAGTCCACTCGTGAAAGCACTCCGGGCATATCCATAGAGCCCCATCCTGGTAGGAGTAACTAGAATTACAATTAGGGCAATTCGGGCTTTGATCTGACATGGGCAGAACCTAAACTCTTAGTCGACCTATGTCAAAGCTCCTCTTAACCCGTGAAAAATCAACGCAAATCTCTCCTGGATTTCTCTGAGACAGGGCGTAAATAGGCAAAATCAGGCTTCACTCTAGGTATATTTCTGAGAGAATAAGTGTCGACCACAGCGATACGAGTAAAGGAAGTATTTTGGCTAAGGCGAAGAAAGAAAAACAGCTCATTGGTTGGCGGGAATGGGTCAATTTACCCGACCTAAAGGTTCCTAAAATCAAGGCAAAAGTAGACACCGGAGCTCGGTCTTCATCGATTCACGCTTACGACGTTGAAATTTATCATCGCTCTGGGAAGGAATTCGTGAAGTTCAAGGTCCATCCTGAGCAAAAAAACAATAAAAAAGAGATCAGCTGTCACGCCAAGATCCTGGAATACCGTCGTGTGAAAAGCTCAAACGGCCAAAGCGAACTCCGACCAGTCATACTAACCAATCTAGAGCTCCTCGGAGAAGTTTGGCCCATAGAGATCACACTTACGAATCGCGACGAAATGGGATTTCGCATGCTTCTCGGAAGAGAGAGTTTTCGTAAAAAGTTTTACGTCGATGCCGGAAACTCTTACTACGGAATTAAACGATTAAAAAATATGAAGAAAATAAATACGACCAAGAAGAAAGCCAAGAAAACTAAAACAAAGAAGAAACTATGAAACTAGCAATTCTTTCACGAGAACCAAATACCTACAGCACCAAAAGATTGATCGAAGCCTGTAAAAAAAGAGATCATAAAGTTAAGGTTTTAAATACCTTAAAGTTCGCTATCGATCTTGAAGAAGGAGATCCTGATCTCTACTTTAGACAAAAACGACTCGCCCACTACGACGCCGTTCTTCCACGAATTGGTGCGTCTATAACTTACTTTGGAACCGCAGTCGTCAGACAGTTTCAGGCTATGGATATTTTTTGCGCCAATTCAGCTGATGCTATTCTCAATTCTAGAGATAAGTTGCGCAGCCTACAAATCCTCAGCCGCCACAATATCGGAATCCCCGCCACTACTTTTGTAAAAGATAAAAAAGATGTATTGCCGGCGATTGAAAGAGTCGGTGGAGCTCCAGTCGTGATTAAACTCATCGAAGGGACACAAGGTATTGGTGTAATGCTCGCACATACACTAGAAGTAGCAACTTCTATTATCGAGCTTCTGCAAAGCCAGAAACAAAATGTTCTGATTCAAAAGTTTGTAGCCGAGAGTAAAGGAAAAGACATTCGCGCCATCGTTGTTGGTGATCGAGTTGTAGCTGCTATGAGACGAGTTGCGCAAGGACAGGAATTTCGAAGTAATGTACACCGCGGTGGCAAAACCGAAGCCGTGGAACTCGATGATGTTTACAAAGAGACGGCGATTCGAGCGACACGTATTATGGGTTTAGGAATCGCTGGTGTAGACATGCTCGAGGGTAAGGATGGTCCACAAATCATGGAAATTAACTCGTCGCCAGGACTTGAGGGGATAGAAACCTGCTCACAACTTGATGTTGCTGGCTCTATAGTCGATTACATTGCGGCACAGGTTGATTTTCCTGAAATCGACATTCGGCAAAGACTGACGGTCAGTCGCGGCTACGGAGTAACAGAAATTTATATTCCAGAGGGATCGGAATACATCGGAAAAACTATTGTCGACTCGGGTCTTAGGGAGAAAGACGTTAATGCATTGACGCTTTACCGAGAGGGAATGGCCTACCCGAACCCTAAACCAGATCGGGTATTGCAAAGAGATGATCGCCTATTGTGTTTTGGTAAACTGGAGTCCATGAAACACCTCTTATCTGAAAAGACACGAAAGAGAAGAGCATCTAAGCTCAAAAAACTTAAAAAAGAAGATATCGAGGCAGCACTCGAGTAAAGAACTATGATGAAAAAGAAAACAACTCGTACATTTAAAATAGGTCGCGAGAAAATCGCACGCGGGGAACGTAAGAAATTTCAGTTAGAAGTTGCTGCGCTTTATGACTATACAGCATTAAATATTCCGATTGAAGTCATACGTGGAAAAGAAGATGGACCCGTAATGTTTATCAGTGCGGCTATTCACGGTGACGAGATAAATGGTGTCGAAATTTTAAAAAGACTTTTGCAAAAGCCAGTTCTGAATAAAATTAAGGGCACTCTTATAGCGATCCCCGTCGTCAATATTTTTGGATTCAACCACAAATCTCGATACCTGCCAGACCGAAGAGATTTAAATCGGTCCTTTCCTGGTAATGCTAAAGGTTCACTTGCGAGTCGCCTTGCCCACATTTTTATGAAAGAAATCGTAAGTAAGTGCACCCACGGAATAGACCTCCATACCGGCGCTCTTCATCGGACGAACTTGCCACAAATTCGCGCTTTTTTAGATGACCCCGAAACCGACGAATTAGCCAAAGGATTTGGTGTTCCCGTGGTAATTAACTCAAAGTTGCGAGATGGTTCCCTCCGAGAAGCCGCCCGTCAAAAAAAGGTCCGAACTCTCTTATTCGAAGGAGGAGAAGCCCTTCGATTCGATGAAGAGGTCATTAAGGCCGGTTTAAAAGGGTGCCTCTCGGTTATGAGAAATATCGGAATGTTGCCGAAATTAAAAAGCATGAAAGCACCAGCTAGGTCGCCGAAAGTCTTTGTTGCCGATCAAAGCTTTTGGGTTCGAGCGAGTCACAGTGGTTCTTTTCGCGGAATTAAAAAGGTAGGTGACTGGGTTAAAGCCAACGAAACGCTCGCTGTAATCTCAGACCTTTTTGGCTGTGAACCTTATGAGGTGAAATCAGACTACGAAGGAATCATCATCGGGATGAGTACTATTCCCCTTGTTAATAAGGGCGATGCTATGTTTCACATCGCAGCTTTTAAAAATCACAACCGTGTGAGAAAAGCTATTGAAATCTACGACGAAACTATTTACTAAGGGGCTCAGATGAGTCAAAAACCAAGTATTCAATTTTTAGGAGCGGCAAAAACAGTGACCGGAAGTAAAACCCTGGTCTCCGCCCATGGAAAGAATATTTTGGTAGATTGTGGTCTCTTTCAAGGGCCGAAGGCAATTCGGGAACTCAACTGGATGGAGTTTACCGATGCCAGTATGTTCGACGCCGTAATCTTGACTCATGCTCATATTGATCACTCAGGCTACCTTCCAAAACTCGTTAAAGAGGGCTTTGCCGGTCCTATATACTGTTCTCAAGGCACATTTGATCTTTGCGAAATCATGCTTATGGACTCTGCCCACCTTCAAGAAGAAGACGCTAAGTTTGCCAATAAAACTAAACATTCAAAACACTATCCGGCACTTCCACTTTACACAACTGCGGATGCTGAAAAAGCCTTAACACTTTTCAAACCACTACCGAAAAACCAATGGCTCGAACTCTTTCCAAATATTTCTGTTCAACTCTTGCGTTCGGGACATATATTAGGGTCGTCCTTTGTTCAGATTGCTATTCAAGATGATTATAAGCCAATTACGATAACGTTTAGCGGTGATATTGGAAACAATCGCCAAAATGTGATCAAAGGCCCTGTTCCAATCCTTGAAACTGATTACCTTGTTATGGAAGGAACCTACGGCGATCGAGTCCAAGCCAAAACGGATCCTTCAGACATAATAGCTGAGTGCGTAAATAAAGTTGCTAAAAAGGGAAGTGTTCTAGTTATCCCTTCTTTTGCCGTAGGCCGGTCTCAAGAGATTTTATATTTACTTAGAAAACTAGAAGCTGAAAATAAAATTCCTGAAATCCCCGTCTATCTCGACAGTCCAATGGCTGTTGAGGCAACACGGATTTACATGAGACATAGAGATGAACTAAAACTTGATTCGGACGAAAAAAGCTTTATCGAGCCACTTTGTTCACACTGTTTCGAAACGGTTAAATCGGCTGATGATTCAATGCTACTCTGCATGCAAGAGGGACCAATGGTCGTTGTATCAGCAGCGGGAATGCTCACGGGTGGCCGGGTTCTCCATCACCTAAAGGCAAGACTCCCAAATCCTGACAACATAGTTCTTTTTGTTGGTTGGCAGGCCGAGGAAACTAAGGGCCGTCTCTTACAACAGGGACTACCTAAAATTCGAATTCACCATCAGGAAGTTGATGTCGAAGCTGAAATTCAGACCGCTGACAGCCTTTCAGCCCACGGAGATTCCGAAGATATTTTAAACTGGGTGCGAATGATTGATAAGAAGCCAAAAACTGTATTTTTAAATCACGGTGAAGAAAGTGCACTCAATACCTTGAGGTACCGATTCGAAAATGAATTGGGGCTAAACACCTTGATTCCAAATTTTGAGCAAAAATATTTTCTTGAGTAATTGAGTATGTCAGATTTGAAACCTTGGGCTACTTCTACTGTTCAAGTCCTACAGAAATTTCAAGTAAACCCTGAAAAGGGATTATCTGAAAAAAGAGTGCCTCAGCTCGTAAAACTTTTTGGCAGAAACTCTATAAGTACGCAGAAACCACCAGGCTGGGTAGAAATCTTCATTCGGCAGTTTAAAAGTCTTCTTGTTGGTCTACTTGCCCTGGCAGCAGTTGTTGCTTTTTTAACTGGCGATAGTCTCGATGCAATAGCCATAATTTTAGTACTACTTGTTAATTCGATCATAGGTTTTGTGACTGAATTAAGAGCTGTTAAATCTATGGAATCCCTAAGAAAAATGGGACAAACCCTTACAAGAGCTCTGCGAGAAGAAAAACAAAGCCTCATTCCGTCGGAAGATCTTGTTCCGGGCGACATTCTGATTCTTGAGGCTGGAGATATTGTCACCGCCGACTGCCGAATCCTAGAAAGCCATAATTTAACGATCGACGAATCAGCACTCACAGGAGAGTCAGTTCCGGTTGATAAAAAATCCAATATCGAACTAGAAGGAAATACCTCCGTTTCAGATCGAATAAATATGTTAATGAAGGGAACGCATATTACTCGGGGAGCCTGTAAGGCAGTAGTCACTAGTACAGGCATGAATACTGAACTGGGGCAGATTGCATCGCTGACCTCAAGTGCAAAAGAAGAAGTAACTCCGCTCGAAAAGAGATTGGATCGATTGGGGCGAAAACTACTCTGGTTAACTCTATTCATCTCGATTTTTATTTTTGTAAGTGGACTTCTTTCTGGGAAAGATCTCGTCTTAATGATTCAAACAGCGATAGCATTGGCTGTGGCAACTGTTCCAGAGGGTTTGCCAATCGTAGCGACAATCGCCCTAGCTCGGGGCCTTTGGACCATGGCATCGAGGAATGCCCTCATCAATAAGCTTTCAGCTGTCGAAACACTTGGTGCAACAAGCATCATTGTCACCGATAAAACTGGTACGCTTACCGAAAACAAAATGACCGTATCTGAGATTGTGACCAAGGAAGGGATCTTTTCTGTTCAATTCAATAGTGACTCGCAGAAACTTACTTTAATTGATACAAATAAAGCCACAGTTCCATTTAATAGCGCTAGCGACAATATTAAATACCTCGTTCAGGTTGTGGGGCTTTGCAATGACGCTCAATACGAACCAGGTCGTGAAGCTATCGGTGACCCAATGGAAATTGCTCTCGCTCGCTTCTCGTACGACCTGATAGATGGCTCGGTCGATATAAAATCATTGTACCCCCGCCGGTCTGAAGTTCCTTTTGATACCGAAACTAAAATGATGGCAAGCCTCCATAGTTTTCAGGATGGTACTTTTATCGGCGTAAAAGGGGCTCCCGAAGCCGTTCTTGAAAAATGTAATATGGATACTACCGAACGAGAAATTTGGCTCCAAAGAAATAAAGAACTCGCCGATCAAGGCCACCGAGTCCTAGCAACTGCCTATAAGGTAAATCCAAAAAAAGGCGAAGAAGTCTACGGCGAGCTTCAATTCTTAGGACTTATTGGCTTAATCGACCCGGCCAGGCAAGATGTCCCCCAGTCAATTAGTCTCTGCCAAAGAGCGGGAATTCGAGTCATCATGGCAACCGGCGACCAGGGAGGAACGGCTGCCAAGATTGCTAAAGATATCGGCCTCCCAGAGGACAGCCTCGAACCTATTTTAGGAAGAGACCTAGAAGGCGAATGGAATGAATCAATTATCAATAACCTAGAAAGAACTTCTATATTTAGCCGTGTTAGCCCAGAACAGAAATTGAGACTCGTTGAATATTATCAAAAGAAGCAGGCCGTAGTCGCTATGACTGGTGACGGAGTCAACGATGCCCCAGCCCTAAAAAAAGCAGATATAGGCGTTGCTATGGGTCTTCGCGGGACTCAAGTCGCAAAAGAGGCCGCCGATATGATTTTGAAAGACGATCGTTTTGAATCGATTGTTTATGCCATTGAACAGGGTCGAATTATTTTTTCGAATATCCGCAAATTCGTCATCTACTTGCTCTCATGTAATATCAGTGAAGTGTTTGTTGTTGGACTCGCATCGATCTTTAGCAATCAACTTCCCATCACTCCCTTGCAGATTTTGTTTCTAAATTTAGTCACTGATGTTTTTCCAGCCCTCGCCCTCGGTATGGGCGCCGGCGACAGCTCTTATTTAACAAAACCTCCACGAGGATCCGATGAAAAGATACTCGAGAAGCCACATTGGCACTTTATCTTCTTTTATGGAAGTTTAATGACTGCAACAGTTCTCGGAGTCTTCTTCTATTTCAATATCGTACAAGAAGCACCCTTTGAAAAAGTAGTTACACTTTCATTTCTCACCTTAGGTATCTCCCAGATCTTTCATGTCTTTAACTTAAGAAAGTCTGGAACGAGTTTATTTTTTAATGAAATAACTAAAAATATTCACGTATGGGGTGCCATCGTATTTTGTTTGGGATTATTTATAGTGAGTGTTCATCTACCTGTTTTACAGAACGCCCTCGGCCTGGTCGCTCTATCACCCCAGGAATGGCTCACTGTATTGCTCTGTAGTTTCATACCATCCTTGGGACAACTGGTAATTAGACTAAAATAAGATATGACTTGGTTTAAGGTAACATCCTATCCGATCAGGCTCCTATAAACCGATAAACTCCATAACTCCGTAGACTAGAAAGGCCGGCCAAACCAAGGCTTTTAAAAAGCCAAGGACCCCAATCCAAAAAGAAGTGGCCGTCGAAATATAATAGACGGCTGCACCTATCATTCCTAATCCGTAAATACCGCCACATCCACTACTGTGAGATTTTTTCATCACTTAAGTTCTCCACGAGCAATTTCAATAAGGGCATTAAGTGCATCTGTCGAAGTGAAAATTCCGTAGATATTCCCCTCATTGTCTTCAATAAGGAGACTTCCTATTTTTTCTTGAGACATTTTAAACGCAGCCTCTTCTAAAGAGGTATTGCAAGAAACCGTGCAAACTTCTTGAACCATAATTTCTTCTGCCTTCAAACTCGAGGAAACATCAAGTGCCAAACCCAATTTAAGATCGCGATCACTTATCATCCCGACAAGCATATTATTGTCGACTATTGGTACGTGCCTGATTCCATTGGACTCCATAATTGTCTTAATATTTTCAAGACTATCCTTCGGAGATGCAGTAATCGGAGAAGGGGTCGTAAACTCTTCAACTGTAGTTTTTAATTTTGACATGGGCTCACCTCAATTCCCCCCTATTTAATAGGTAGAAGCTTCCTTTTGGTAGCGAGCCCGCGTTAAACCTTCTCTCTAATTTGGGACATACTTGCTCCTATGAGAAAATAAAGACTTAGACTCCTTCTCAAACTCAGTATAGTTTAAGCCTTAGTTTCTCGAGAAACGGAGAATTTCCATGAAAATTGAAGAGTTAAGCCCATTTAGTTTTGCCAGACTGGGAGCGAAAGCCATTAGAGATCTCGGCGCGGGTCTCGATAGATATGTTCACGGAAAGCTCTGGCTAAAAATTCTGATTGCCCTATTTTTAGGAGTTGGAGCTGGAGTTCTACTAGGGCCGGAACTCAATTTAGTTTCTACAAAACTCTCTATATCTATAACCACATGGATCGAGGTTCCGGGGCAGATCTTTTTAGGAATGATAAAACTTGTAGTAATTCCACTTGTTTTTGCGTCTGTTGTTCTTGGAATAATCGGCAGTGATAGCATCGACAAGTTAAAAGCCCTCGGTTTAAAAATTGGAATTTACTACGTTCTGACAACTGTTTGTGCGGTCAGCTTTGGTTTTTTTGTAGCCTACCTTATTCAGCCCGGTAACTTTATTGACACTTCTATGCTCAGTAAGCTCAAAGCTTCCGAAGAGATATCCCAGCAAATGGCCTCAGGCCCCAAGACTGCCGCCAGTGAAGTGATCGTCGGGCTCATTCCATCAAACCCCTTCAACGTCCTTGTTCATGGAGAAATGCTTCAAGTGGTTCTTCTCGCAATTTTCCTAGGTATTGCTCTCATGAGCTTAAAAAACGAAGAGGCCTCACCTCTCGTAGCTTTACTCAATACGTTTCAAAAAATTTCAATGGTCGTTATTAGCTGGGCCATGCGCCTAGCACCTATCGCAGTATTCGGGCTAACAGCAAAAATTATTTCTCAACTTGGGTATAAAGCGCTATTTGGACTTGGCGTGTATGTTTTAACTGTAATAACTGGCTTAGCACTTCTGATGGTCTTCTATTTAGTTTTGGTCAAAACACTAGGAGGGCAGTCTATTATTGGGTTTTTAAAAAGTATCAAAGAGGTTCAACTTCTCGCCTTTTCAACTTCAAGCTCCGCAAGTGTTATGCCACTCACTATCGAAACTGCAGAAAAGAAGCTCAAAGTCAGGTCCTCGGTTTCGCAGTTTATTATCCCTCTCGGAACAACAATAAACATGGATGGAACTGCTCTTTATCAAGGAGTTGCGACCGTCTTTCTCGCCCAAGTCTTTAAGGTTGACTTGAGTTTTGCCCAAATTGTCCTTGTTGCAGCAACTGCGACTCTTTCTTCGATAGGTGCACCAGGAACGCCTGGTGTCGGTATTGCCGTACTCGCTTCAATCCTGACTTCAGTTGGAATTCCAGCCTCTGGAGTGATGCTCATTATCGGTGTCGATCGAATACTGGATATGTGCAGGACGGTCCTTAACGTCACCGGTGACCTAACCGCCTCTGTTGTTATGAATAACTTGCAGAAAGACAAATCTTAAAAGCCAAACATACCATTTGAATTAGCTAGATTTTCTTTAGGGATGTCTTGCATTACTGTCCATTGCTCAGAGATCAGACCGTCCTTTATGCAATATAAATCATATATTGCCGAATGCTTTGATTGAAAATACCCCTCACTAATGGACAAAACGAAGTTGCCCTCTGCGAAAACCCGATGTTGCTTAAGATATTCAAGGTCACTATTTAAGGCATTTTTAACGGACTTCAATTCTGGGCCCAAAAGAGGTTGGTGACAAGTAAAGCTGTCTCCATAGAATTTATCAATAGAGTCTATTTCTCCTGTCTTTAGTTCATCATGAAGGCGACTTATTAGCGACCTGTATTCTATCTCTCTGTCGAAATCCCCAATCTCGGTTTCACCAGCCATGGGCTTGGTCCCGGAAGGAATTTCCATCATTGCACTCCAGTGCTCCGCAATTTTATTGTTTTCATCAAAACGAATAATATGAAAAGCTTGGATATCTTTCGCACCAAATGGAATAGCGTTTTCCCACTGATGGTGCATGATTATAAATGGGCCGTCCTGGAGTATGCGTTTATTAATGATCTTTGATTGGTGCTTTTTTAAGATCGGTAGCACAGCAGTGAAGGGACTTCTTCCGGTCTTTAAATAAGGATTGTGTTGAATATAGTCTTCGCGAACGAGACGATTCACCAGTGGAATTTCACAATTGTTGACGGCCCCAAAGTAGGATCGGGCTATATCTTTATAGAGCATTGAGATCTCTCCTTGATCAATACAATGAAATAAAGGAATTATTCGTTAACTAATCAATTTTTAAAAAAAGTGTACTTAATTCATCTATCGCGGAAACCGCCTTTATATATCCATCGGGACGCACTAAAATCGCCTTTCCCCCATAGGTGCTTTTTTCAAAGTCACTTTTATTTTTAATGGCGTCCTCTGAAACTTGAACCAGTTTTATAGACTCGGGGACAGCAACCTCAAAGTTTTTAGCACCGAAGACTACTAGGGTGAAATTGCTGTAATCGAGTTGGCTATAGAGTCTTTTTACTCCGGTTGAACTATCAAGCTCGAAGTCAAATAGTCTTGAACCAATAAGTCCGTCATTACCATACTGGATCCCCATACCGGTGACATTACCTGCACGTTTCTCTACAATTTTGACATAGTCCTTAGCATGCTCGCCACTTTCAGAATACTTCGTCGATCGAACAAGCTCTGCTGAAGTCTCGACAACTCCAAGAGCAACCGGCTTTCGTTCTTCTTCATAGGTTCTGAGTAAACGAGCATCAGCCCCATGATTAATCACTCGACTCATTTTCCACATTAAATTAAATGAATCTGCTAACCCAGTATTTAATCCCTGCCCCCCGTTGACCGAATGAATATGGCACGAGTCACCTGCTAAAAAAACTCGATCTTCAACTATGAACTTTTCCGCAACAGACTCTTTCACCGCAAACTTAGAAGACCATGTGATTTCTTTAAAACTTAAAGTATGAGGTGACATTGCATTGTTTATTTTTGCGATCGCCTCATCCATAGTGAATTCTTCTCGATCCATTCTGACATAGAACCGGTCAATTGTTCCTTCTCTTGGAATCCAAGCAACATCCGAAGTCTCCGCTTGGAAAACTATAATTTCTGGAACTTTAGGAAAATCAGATTCAATGACTCCGTCTATCACAGCCCAAATTATTTGTGGCATAGTAACTTCAAACTCAACATCGAAGAACTTTCTTACAAAGGATCGAGCCCCATCTGAACCTATAATATACTTCGAACGTACAACTTCTCCGCTAGAAAGAGTCGTTAGGCAGTAATCCCCATGAACTTCCATGTTTTCCACAGTTGTTTGCCTACGAACCGGCTGTTCCATTTCTTTTAATTTTTTATCGACAAGGTTTTCCACATAAGATTGACCGAGCATAAGAAAGTGCTTGTGAAGACAGCCCTCTAATTGATCCCACCACTGAGATTGTCGTGACTGGAATTTTCCCTCGGCCCAAATAGAACTCGTGTTACAAGGCTTACCCAGGGGATACAACTCATCAAATAATCCAGCGATCTCCATCAGCTGTAAAGTTCGAGCATTAAGAGCATCAGCCCGACCTACCTGTAAAGGCCCATCGGACTTATCAATAGCCATAGTTTTTAATCCACAAAGCTGACCTAGGTAGGAGCACATTAGACCCACAGGGCCAGACCCGACAATGAGAACATCAGTTTCAACTTCATTCATGAATGGTACACCAAGTGAGGGTTATCTAGTTTTGGACGACCAAGTACATGGACTCTTCGCAGATGTCTCGACGAGCCGCTCGTAAATGCCTCTCTCCCGTGCAAGAGAGAGTAGTTATCTGAAATTACCACATCACCAGTTTGCCATTGGTGGGCATAAAAGTTATCTGGGTGATAAAGAGCTTCAGTTAAACTTTGGTGAAATTCAGCAAACATTGATTCGGGCAATCCTTTAAATTCACAATTAGGATGATTAACAAAACTTTCATCCTCTGACTTCGGAAGTTCACAATATCGAATAACAGAAAATTCTCTGTGAGGATGCTTACATATAATGGGAGCTTCGGTCTTACTGTCGTAAAACTCCATTTTTCTTTGATAAACGCCAGTTACTTTCTGCCACAATTCTAGAAGCTTTGGCGAAGCATTTTCAATCACTCTCGGTGTCAGTGAAAAAGTAGTTCTTCCGCCCTGTTCATTCCTGGGCGCACTCACACAAGAGAAAACCTGCAATTCAGGAACCTGGGGACGATACATACCATCCCAGTGCATGGGTACATAGTTATGATCAAATATATGATCTTCCGGGTTTTTCTGTTCGACGAGCTCAAGGACTTTTCCAAATGGCCAGAGACTAATCTCCCCCCAATTTTCACAGTAGTCAGAAAAATCATCGGAACTTGAAAAGGAAGAAAAGCCACGCAGAACAACCAAGTGATATTGAGCAAAAAGAGGACGTAAATCTTCGATTCGAAGATCACGTACATCTTGACCCTTCGAGAGAGGCTCAATCAATAGTCCAAAAGGCTGTAGAGAAGTCTTCTTAAAGTTCATTACATGGATCTCTATAAATGGAATCATTATGTTGCACAAGTTCGAAATGGCTGGGCCGACCTTCAGAATCTTTTACAAGATTGGATTGTAGCTTTTCTACTTCAAATCGCTTCATCAATGTAAATCCTTCTTCGGTTTTAACGGCGACTCCATGCCAAGGGGTCATCCAATTCTCAATACCGATCAATTGAATTCCAAATTTTTGTGATCCACAAGACTGGGGATGAATTGATAAACGTACAGCCTGTGGAAAAACCTCTGCAAGCAAAGCACTCCACGCATTACTCCGACGAATCACTTCGTAGGCCCTTTTACGACAATCCTTTTGAATCGCTGTCCGACTTTTAGATTGCCCCGGAAAGGATAAATCCTCTACTAGAAAACGAGTCATTCCACAGTAGAGACGGTTTAGTTCATTCTCTTCATCTGTTGAATTTTCTTGGGCACCAGCCTTTACTTTTCTTCTTAAGATTTCGAGCGATTGACCGTACTCTTCCATAAGATCGATTCGCAATTCATCAAAACTCTTAATCTCACAAACCTGATCGAGGTTGAAGGTCGACAAATTCGTTAGATTTAACTCTTCAATTATCTTATCGAGTTCAATTTGATATTGAGTGATATCTTCTTCTGGAATTTGCACAACATCACTAAAAACCCTTCCATCGGAACAAAGAATAATATGAGCTCCTGGCGCATACACCTCTTTAATTTGCTCACAAAGCTCGTGTAAAAATTGAAGGGACAGGCGTTCAGCCATATCGGGGTTGGCTCCTAATACTTTAGCGAGATTGGGAGACTTCCCCGGAAATGCCGGCAGCACAAATTGAATGACTTGGTTTTGTGCTACTGCCGATTGGACCTTTTTAATATGTGGAGCCATGCAAGTAGGGCAAGCAGAGTTTCGGCAAGATTCGTGACCTCGAACCACTCTTCGAAAAGGCATCAGTTTTTTTAAAATTTCTGTTGCTGGAGTTTTCAAAATTCTAAGATCAAATGCACCGAGCTCCCGATTGGACTGAGAATGGACTTCAACTTGGTTATTCAAATTGGCGGCGTGAGCTTGCTCTAATACTTTCATTCTTAACCCCTTTTGGCTTAGGTCGACCCCAACACTATGTCGTTGCCATACTGAATAGTTAAAACAAGTCCCCTCTTTAATATAATCAATAGACCCCATATTAATCATAGGTGAAACCTATAACTAAATATTCCATCGAAGCTCAGGTAATAAATTTGAGTGAATTTGAATACTTATGTAAATTCAAAGGCTATAGTCATTTTCTAATGGGGAGGTGAAATCATGATTAAAGGGCAATGCCACTGTAAAAAAGTTTCATGGACTTTTGAAGGAGAGATAGAACGAGTTACTGCATGCAATTGTACAGTGTGTAGAAAATACGGGACTCTATGGGCCTATGGATACAAAGATGAAAACATTAAAATAGAGGGTCCCACTAATATTTATTTTAGAGGACGGGGGCACCTGGGGTTTCATTTTTGTACAGAATGTGGCTGTACGACCCATTGGCTCAGTCAAAAAGCCAATGAGGAAGGAAAGTTTCGAATAGCGGTTAATACACGGTTAGCTTCCGAACCCGAGCAGATTCAGGACATTCCTATACGGCATTTTGATGGTCTGGAGAAATTCACAGAAGCTAGCTTAGATGACAAATGTGTGAGAGATCTGTGGTTTTAGATGGATTTCCATTTCTAAAATAATTTCGCAGAGCAGCGACAAAACTACTAAATTAATTTTTTTAATTTACCTCTTAATTTTTTTAATGATAAACCCATAATCAATGAAAAATATTAAGTCGAATATTAAATGTCCTAGTTGCCAGGAGCTTATGACTCCTAAAATAATGCATTGCGCCCCCTGCGATCTCGAAGTGAAGGCCCACTTCGCCCCGCTGGAATCCCTGCATCTCGATAGCGAAGACCTTCATTTTGTAAGGCTCTTTATCCATTGCGAGGGAAGAATTCGCGATCTGGAAAAAGCACTGGGCGTAAGCTACCCGACCGTTAAGGCGAAAATAAGCGCCGTCAAAAAGAAACTCTCTCCCGACGAGTCACCTCAATTTCAGGAGAGCGAAAAAAAGAAACAGAGAGAGCCGCAACCGTCAGAATCCAACGATGCCATGAGTATATTAACAAAACTCAAGGAGGGCGAAATTGACTATCAGGCCGCTCTCAAACAATTAAAGTCGATCCAATCTAATTAGGGGGAAACATGGAAAGAGAAATTACTGAAATCATTGAAATGTCCCAGCGAGGCGAAATCACTACCGAACAAGCTGCTGAGTTAATTGCCGCTCTAAAAAGAGACGACAACGACCCAAGCAAATCCACAGACTCTACCCCAGAATTTGATAGCTTGGGGGACTTTATTAGTGGCGCGATCAATAGTGCATTGGCCGGAAAATTTGGCAAGCTCAATAGTAAATTAGGAAACCATAAAATTAAAATCGACCTCGGTGACTCCGATGGCGACAACGATATTAAAGTCTCAAGAGTGAGTGGAATTACCGGTTCAGACTATGAGTACGAAGATAACTCCATTCAAATGTCTTCAGTTAAAAATCTTCACTTTGAACATTCTGCTGTTTTTAATGAAAATCAAGTCCATGCCTCTTCACTTAAAAACCTCTATATAAGTCATGGCCAAATGACTGAAAGCCAGATTCACGGAAGTTCTGTCGATGATCTTAAAGTCGAAGAGAGTACAATTAGTGAATGTCAGTTTCACGGCTCAAAGGTCAGTAGTCTAAGGGTTTCAAACAACAGCGAATTCAGTGAGTGTGAATTCCACGGGACTTCGACCAAGCATACTGATTTTGTAAAATCTAATGTGTCGGAAGTGCAATTTCATGGAGTCAATTTGGCCCATAGTCACTTTGAAAACTGCAAGTTTTCGGAATTACAATTCCATGGAACAAGCTTTAACAAGGCTCAATTGAACAATGTGACGTGGAAAGAAGGAAAAGTCCATAAATGCAAATTTGATAATTGCACACTTAACAATATTGATTTATCTGAATTTAATATTACTGACGTAGCAATCAGAAATTGCACTCTCAACGGAAACGAAGAGCTTAAAAACTATCTCAGCAAATACTAGGAACTAATCCATACCATGGAGGAATATATGAAGAACTTTCCAGCTCAGTACAAAGAACTTAACACTTGGATGGAAAAACTCGGTGCTGCGATCCCAGGAACAATGGGAGGCTTCGGTCAGCTTCACGAAAATACAATCGCTGATGGTGCTCTCGATACAAAAACAAAGGAATTGGTTGCTATGGCTATCGCAATTACAGTTCGCTGTGATGGATGTATTGCCTACCACGTTCACGACGCTATGAAGTCTGGCGCTACTGAAAATGAAATTGCGGAGACTATTGGAGTAGCGATCCTCATGGGCGGCGGCCCCTCTGTTGTGTACGGCATCGAGGCCATGCAAGCCGTACATCAATATAAAGAAGAAGGCTTGTAAAAAAGGCCTATCGATACGAATTGGTGAGCCAATTTCTCTGGTTCACCTTGATTACTTCTCAAAAAGAAATCCTTTCTTTTCACATAAACACCGGTTTTAATAGTCTTTGAAACTTATCCAAAGGCTTATTTTATGAATTTTGGCGAATTTCTAGAAAATCACTACGGTGTTAAGCCCAAGCTTTCTGATCGTTACGGGGATTGGCTCGGCTACGAAATCGACGTTTTTGATAAAGACAAAGGGACGACAACGACACGCCTCAAGGTCCGAGAAGATCACCTTTCTCCTAGTGGCGCTGTTCATGGTGGAGTGATTTCTGGCTTTCTCGATTTTAGCTGTGGCTGTGCCGTAATTACGAGCCTACAAAGAAACGAGCTTTGTTCAACAGTTGAGCTTAATGTGAAGTACTTCAAGCCATTGAGAGAAGGTGATGAAATTATCGCTGAGGCCCGACTCGTTAATCGCGGAAAAACCCTCTGCTCGGTCGTCGCTGAGGTCTATAAAGCCGACCAAAAAGAAAAAGCCGTAGCTTTAGCGACAGGCACCTTTAATATTTATGACGTTAAAAAAATTACTAAAAAAAATTAGGACAAAAACAATGTCACCATCGACTGTTTTTAAAACAATTTTTCTTAATGCCATTTAAGTTGAATTTACTAAGAGGGCTCAATGAAAAACTTTCTATTATTTTTTTTAATTCAATATACCTCTCTCTTCGCCTCGGGACTCGACCTAGCGCCAATGAATTACTATCACGTAAAGACAAAGGGATCCAAACAAATACACTTTGATAATCAAGCTCTTACAAATGCTGATTACGAGAGCTTTAAAACCTTATTGCCCTCTGATAATTTTGCGAGAGACAAAAACAACTTGTACTTTAAAGGTCATAAAATTACTGGCCTCGATCGGAAAAATTTTAAAGCCTACTCAAACTACCTAGGGAGTGATGGGTCAAATCTCATCCTACTAAATTCCACTAAAAATCCCCCTTTCGAGAAAATATCCAAAAAAGCATTTCAAAAACTATCCAGCCACTTTTTCAAAGACGACTCTAACATCTACTTTTTGCGTATAAAAAACACAAACAATGGTCCGATGACAAAAACAGTTCTTCAAAAAGTTAAGGGAGCAAAAAGTAGGGAATTTAGAATTCTATTCGAAGAGGATCGTCCCATAGATGATCCAGGCACGATAATTGGCAGAGACAATAATAATATCTATCTTGGCGGAAAGGCCGTCCTCAAGATCGATCCAAAAAGTGAAGTGAGAATTATAAAGAGGAATCCTGCCTTTGGCGTTTACCTTGTTATTGGTAAACAGCTTCACTATTTTAATAAAGTGAACCATATCCAAGTTAAAAAGGCAGTACCCAAACACCTCAAATTCATAAATGATGCTTTTCTTTCAGATGGCATCTCGCTCTTTAAGGCAGGACAAAGAGTGCCACTTAAATACAAAGCGAGCCAAACTATTAAGGCGAATTCCCTTAATATCATCGAAGAGGTCTGGGGGATCCACAAAGATTCAGTATTTTACCTGGGTAATTCAAAAATTGAAGAGTTTACCGGAGTGAACACCATATCTTTCAAAATACTTAGAAACTATTGTAAACACGGGATTGGTTGTATTCACCTGGCCAAGGACACAAAAAGCTATTTCTACGGACCTAAGAAGTATGCGATCAAACCCCTTGATCCCACTATGAAGTATGTCCTAGAAAAGCTACCCGATCTAAGGAGAGCCGTGTTCTATCCGGGCACTGGAATTCAAGTAAAAGAAGCCGATCCAGAAACATTCAAGGTGTTTAAGGAGGGATACGCAAAGGATCATAAAAACTTTTTTTATTACGGTCAAAAAATAGTACCCAAGGTGAATGCGAAAACTTTTAGGGTTATTGGCTATGGTTTCGCTAAAGATGCCCAAAGAGTTTACGTCAATGGCCAATGGATAAAACAAGCTGATGCCAAGACATTCAAAAGGGTACCTCCTAAATTTGGATTACTTTCTCATTCTTCAGAAAAAATTTGGAGCGACAAAAACTATAGATTTGATCAGAATGGAAAAATTGTTAATTAACTTAAATGCCGCAACGTATTCGCGATTTTTCTAAATACTGGGTGCTCGATATCTGATTTTCTTTTCATAATATATACTGATTGCTTGTCGCCCTTGACTCCCCTCGGACTTTTTATCTCTGATAAGCGAAATTGGGATTTTACTTGTTCGTTATGCAGATCCACGACAAATCGAGGCAAATAAGCGACAGCCACACCCTTTCGACAAAACTCCATTGCCGTTTCCATCAACTCAACCTGGTACTTAATATTTCGGGGAATCTTATCATCCGGCCAACCATCGAGACCCTTTACTTTATGGGGCACCCTCTATGGGAGTCACCGGTACTACGAATGGTAAGTCTGAAAAATTATTCTCCCCATAGGTCCTACCTTTACCGAAGATACCCATTCCAATTGTTCCTACTTTAATGAATTCTAGATCCTTATTGGGTATGGGCAAGTAAGTGATTCCTATGTCTATTTTTCCTAGTGAAATTTGCTCTTCGAGATGTCCTGGGGTTAATTCTCGAATTTGTATTTGATAGTCTTCTAAAGATTCAGAAACGAGACGTCCCATAAAGTAGGTCGTGAATACTTCAAATGATCCAATTCTAATGGACTGCTCCTCATAGGAACTCTGCTCATTTGTAATCTCTTCAAGTTCTCGAATTAACTTTTTTGCTTTTTCTGCAATTACTTTAGCTCGATCTGTAAAAAGGAGCCGTCGCCCCGAGTGAACGAAAAGCTGAACTCCAAGTTCTTCCTCTAGTAATTTCATGGCCTTAGAAAGTGCCGGCTGGGAGATATACAAGTGCTCTGCAGCTTCTCGCATGGTCTCTGAATTATAAAGCACGGTAAAATATCTAAGTCGATCTATATCCATAAGTTAACTAAATATAACTATTATTCACTTTTATTCAAGTTTATATTTTGCGAGATTGTCGCCAGGAGGCACTTATGCTGGCGCTTATAAAAAATTCAACTGATTCAATAAAAACCCTTATTGATTTTCAAAAAAACCCCTATCTCTTTTTTGATCAGGTAAAACCAAACGATCTATCCCATATCAAGTATTTGAATATGGGTTTTAAGAACTTTTATTTCTGCTACCATCCAGATCACGCAAAACATATTTTACAAGACAACAAAGAAAATTACCCAAAGTCAGATTTAGTTCTCAAAAAAATTCTACCTCTATCCGGTCCGACTGGCTTGATACAACTTAAAGACAAAAAGGCTAAATCCGTCAGGCAATCCTCTGGCCACCTTATGCATCCTGATCGAGCCAAAAGACTCAGTGAATACGTTAGTTCCTTTGTCGAAGAAGAGTTTGATCGACTCGACCAGGCTGCTCAGACTGGAGAAGTGGTTGATCTAAAAGACTTTCTTACCCAGCTTGTATTACGGACGGCAGGTATATTTATTCTGAACAAGGATGTTCAGGGTCAGGCCGACGATCTTAATGAGGCCTTCGTAGAACTGAATCGAATGGCTGGAGAGTCTTTACGAAGCCTCTTCACCTTTCCCTACTCCCCTAAGAGAAATAAATACCTTAAAGTGATTCACCAAGAATTGGATAAAATTATCGATGAACAGCTGCAAAGCAATGACACATCTCTTCTACATGAACTCAACAAAAAAAATTATCCAAGATGCTTTATTCGTGATCAAGTTAAGGCATTTATGTTTGCTGGCTATGACACGACAGCATCTTCACTTATCTTCGCTGTCGACTCAGTTGCTCGATGTAGAAAAAGCCAAAATGGCATCTTTTCTGAAAAAAAACTCGGTTATAGAGAAGCCGAGTTTACTCAAGCTGCCTATAAAGAATCTCTCCGTCTCTATCCATCGGCCTATTTTTTACCGCGGCAGTCAATTGAAGACGACATTATCAGAGACCAAAAGATAATGGCAGGAAGCCAACTCTTTATAAGTATTCGTCACGTTCAACGCTGCCCCGAAGTTTTCGAAAAACCAGATCAATTCATACCAGAACGGTTTCTTGAGAAACTGAAGCACAGTCACGGTTTCATTCCTTTTGGCGGCGGAGCTCGAATCTGTATCGGCGCTCCACTCGCAATAATGGAAGCCACTGTGGTATTACAAAAACTCTGCGAACGCTACGAATTCGAGGCAGCAAAAGAAACCCCACCAGAAATTGAAGGACTCATAACTGCCCACACCAAATCACCCTTATATTTGCGGTTAAAACGGAGGTCATCATGCTAAATGCCATCGATCTAAATTCATTTAGGAGTATTACGCCATTTAGAGACCAGAGACTTTTTCAAGAGTTTTTACCAAAAGGGTATCGAATTACAAGTATTGATTCCCTTGAAAATATTGATGAGGTTATTCAATTAAAAGTTATACTAGGCGCAATTATAACTCTCTATGATGACTTTGCAGACAGGCCCGGCCATCAAAACACAAAACTATTAAGAGTCCTATATAAATTGCCTTTTGAACCCATAGAAAGTCATTCTAGTCTTTTCAATAAGGTAGAAAGTGAAAGTATTAATTTAGCGATCAGCCTCTTTGAGAAGTTACTAGGAGGTCTTAGAAGGTTGCCAAATTATAAGAGGCTCAAAGAGCTCTTTTTCTATGACTTATCACAGTTTTACAATGCGAATTACTATAGTGAACTCCTCGGAAAATACCACTTTATTAGAAACCCCCTTGAAAACCGTATATACCTTCATCACAACATGGGAATGGTCATGGCGGGAATGATAGATTTAATGAGTCTATCTCGTCTCGAGATTGAAGAGGTTGGGCCGGCCCGAAACATTTTTCTTTTGGGCCAAAGGGCCGGACGCATTTCGAACGTGCTGAGCACCTACGAGCGTGAGATAGCTGAGGGAGATCTAACAAATGAACTCTTGTCATTTTTTAAGGGTAAAAGCTTGCGAGAAAAAATTCATCTCTTAGAAAAAGAACATCAGGAGATTATCAAAGAAGTTAAGAGTTTCACTTATCTAAAGAGTTTTTCTTCAAAGAAGTATAGTGAAGGAATTGAACAGTTACACCGTCTTCATTTTGAATCTAAGGAGGTCATCTAATGATAAAAGGACAGTGCCTATGTGGCGAAATTGAGTTTACGGCCGATGAATTACCAGGGATGGTCTTCAACTGCCATTGCCACCGTTGCCAAAAATCCCATGGTGCCGCCTATTCAACACAGGTACTATGTAGACCTGAAACCTTGCAGCTACAAAAGGGGAAGGGGCAACTCAAAGAATTTATGGCCCCTACGGCAATAAGAGCTTTTTGCAATAATTGTGGTTCTCGATTAATGAATTACAGTCCTGATAAGGAGTCTTATTTGAGCGTTTCTCTTGGAGTAATTATCGAAAGTAGCCAATTTGCACCTATAGGAGAATGCTATGTTGAGCAAAAGCAAGAACATACTCGTCTCAACTGCAATATTCCTCATTTCGAAAAACTTCCAGAACTACCAGCAGGAAATTAGACAGGTTTTACAGAAGGCATATGACACCTATTGACGAAGTCTTCACTGAGTTATAAAAAACGAAGCAGGATAAGGAGAAAACATGAAATATCCATTTCATATGTCTATAGGCGTACAGTCGATAACCGAGTCTCAAAAATTTTTTACCGAGGTTCTAGGTGCTAAAATAACTCATCAAGAGGCTTCATATTGTAACGTCGAGCTGTTCCAACATCAAATTACTCTGAAACCTGTTCCAGATATTGAGGTGACTCTTCCTCATTTCCACTTTGGTATTAATATGTCTCTAGTGGAATTTGAAGAAATCTCTAAAAAAATTCTCAAGGACCATGACGAATTCGTGGCCATGAAACCCAAAGTAGTTGATAAAGGAACGAGTTTGGAACGAAGAAAAATGTATTTAAAATGTCCAACCGGATACACCGTCGAGATAAAGGGTTACGGTGATGCCTAGCCGGGAGCAGACCTAAGGGGAGATTTAATGAACATTCTAATACTTGGTGGTAATCGTTTTTTTGGAAACAAGCTCGCCCAGAAACTTGTTGCAAACGGAGATGATGTGACTCTTCTCAATCGAGGTAATACCGATGATCAGCTCGGAAACTCTGTGCAACGAATTTGTTGTGATCGCGGTGATGCTAAAAAACTCAGCCAGGCTCTTGAGGGTAAAAGCTATGACGTCGTTTATGATCAAATTTGCTATGACTATAATACTGCCAAACAGGCCTGTGAGGTTTTTAAGAATAAAACAGATCGGTATATTTTTACCTCCTCTCAATCAGTCTACGAACCAGGACAGGCTATAAAAGAAAAGTCTTTCGACCCTAAAACTCATAAAATTGATAAAGAAGAGACGTCTGAGTCCAGCTATGCCGAAGCAAAAAGACAAGCTGAAGTCGGCTTTGAAAAATTTGCTCCCTTTGATATCTGCTCGATTCGCTTCCCGATCGTTGTCGGTCACGACGACTATACAAAGAGATTTGATTTTCATAGGGATCGAATAAAAAGCGGAGAACCCATTTACTTTCCAAACAAAGAGGCGAGAATCTCATTTGTTACTTCCGACTTTGCTGGCGAGGTTTTATTCAAACTAGCGCGTTTGGATTTTACTGGCCCACTAAATGTGGCTAGTCCTAGCCCCATTAAGCTCTCTCGGTTTGTCGAAATCATAGAAAACCATTTTGGTAAAAACTGTGTTTATGCAAGCGAAGCGAACGAAACAAATCACTCTCCTTACGGTATTTCAAAGGATTGGTATATGAATTGTGATCGTCTAAAAGACTTAGGCCTCATAGGAGAAGAGATTGAAACGTGGTTGCCTGAAATGCTATCTTCGGCGGATTAATGAAGCTTGAATTATGCTCCGGCGAATACTCCGTAATTAAACTAAAAAATATGAGTAGTATTCCCGAGACTGTTTACAGCAAGTCCTTTTATTCAATAACCAAGACTCCTGAGGAACTTTCTCAAACAATTGAAAGTTTAGAAGCTAAAGGCTTTAGCTTTGTCTAAAAATTCTAGATAAATTTAACTTATGTGCTAAATCAATTAATTCTGTACGGAGAACTCTCGCGAGGTATGCTAAATACTATACGCGAAAGTCGCTCGTAGAGGATCGTAATGTTAGAAATAAAAGTTTATAACAATACCAATCAGTTCTGGAATGCGGTCTCCCCCACCCTGATTGAAGAAGAGGCGAAGAACTGCCTGTTCCTCGGGCTCCTAAATAACTTTAGGTCTGATGATACGGACTGTATGTACCAGAGTGCCGTTTTTGAAAATGGGCGGCTTGTGTCTGCTCTCTTGATTAGTCGATTTCGAGGCAACAGCAACATCGTGGCGACCCCGATAGAGTCCGAGGAGGTTGCTCGAGTACTTATCGAAGGTTTAGAGAAAAGCGGTTCAATCTACAATGGACTCATCGCTGAAAAGTCGAGCTCAGAAATTTACCAGAAGCTTTTTAAGGAACTTGGTCTTGGAATAGAAGTTCATATGCGACAGGGAATTTACTACTGTAACAAGGTAACTCATACCCCCCTTCCGAAGAGCCTTAATTTTCGACTCGCCGAAAAAAGAGACATCGAAACGGTCGGAGAATGGATTGAAGGCTTTCATAGAGAAGCCGTTCCCCATGACCCTCCGATTACAGGTAAAGATGCCGCTGCAGCAAAAATTGACCAAAAAATGGTTTACCTCCTTGAAAACGAAGACGGACCCATATCGATGGCGGGATGGAGTCGGGATATCGGCACATCGTGTTCAGTAAACCTCGTTTATACACCAAAAGAACTACGAAAGAATGGTTATGCGAGCATGGTGACCGCTCGGATCACTCAGGAGATGCTTAATAGGGGCAAGAAAGAGACTAATTTATTTACTGATCTCGATAATCCCACTTCGAATAAAATCTATCAAAACATTGGTTATAAATTCGTCTGTAATTCAATTCATCTTGGATTAACGCGCTAAATTTGAAATACTAGTCCAATGAATAAGGACGTTGCTGAGGTTTTTAAATCCTATCCTCCTACCTACAGAAAAAAACTCAAGGAGCTTCGCAGCTTGATTTTGGAAGTTGCTGATCAGCTCCCAGAAATCGGACGCCTTGAAGAAACGCTCAAATGGGGAGAACCTAGCTACCTCCCTTTCTTAAAAAGAGTGGGGACCACGGTTCGAATTCATTGGAAAGAAAAGCAGTCCGACCAATACGCAATGTATTTTAGTTGCAATACAAATATGATTGCTAAGATCAAAAAGGCCTATAAAAATAAATTCAAATATGAGGGGAATCGTGCCATTGTCTTTTCACTAGATGATAAACTGCCAAGGAAAGAGCTCAAAGAGTGCATAAAAATGGCACTAACTTATCACCTAAATTAGCTGGCGCCGCTCATTATTAGGAAGAATCAGAATAGGAGAACAAATGAATATTGGAGCGTTTTCAATTAGTCTCAATGTAAAAGATCTACAAAAGTCCAAAAATTTTTATGAAACCTTGGGGTTTCAGGTTTTTGCTGGTGATGAATCTCAAAACTGGCTAATTATGAAATCTGAAAATTCGACCATAGGACTCTTTCAGGGAATGTTTGAGCAAAATATTATGACCTTCAATCCAGGTTGGGATCAAAACTGTAACAAACTTGATAATTTTAGAGACATTAGAGAGCTTCAATCTGATCTTAAAAATCAAGGAATCGAGTTTTCGAAAACGGTAGAGGAAGGATCCTCCGGACCAGGCAGTTTTGTTATTAACGACCCCGATGGAAACACAATTTTATTTGACCAACACGTTTAAGGTTTAAGTTTGTATCCTGTTTTAAAGATCCAATAGATGATACTTAAGGTTACTGTAAGAACTAAAGTAATCCCAATCAGACTTATACCAACAGGAACATCAGCGGTTTCGTAGAAACTCCATCGAAATCCACTTATTAAATAAACCATGGGATTGACTAGAGACACTTTGTACCAAAAAGGTGGTAACATTTTTATAGAGTAAAATGCTCCACCTAAAAAAGTGAGAGGCGTTATTACTAAGAGAGGTACAATTTGAAGCTTCTCAAATCCATCAGCCCAAATTCCAATTAAAAAGCCAAACATACTGAAGGTAAAGGTTGTTAAGATCAAAAAGGCCATCATATAAAATGGATGGGCAATTTTCAATTCTACGAAGAAACTAGCAGTTGCTAGTATAATACTGCCAATAATAATGGCCTTAGATGCGGCAGCTCCAACATAACCTAAAACAATTTCAAAGGCCGAAATTGGAGCCGAAAGAACTTCATAGATTGTTCCCGTAAATTTAGGAAAATAAATTCCAAAAGAAGCATTAGAAATGCACTGAGTTAGAACTGTTAACATTACCAAACCCGGCACAATAAAAGTACCGTATTCAATTCCTTCTACTTTATCAATTCGTGACCCTAGTGCTGAACCAAAGACAACAAAATACAAACAAGTAGATATAACCGGAGAGGCGATACTTTGCCCTAGAGTTCTCCACATTCTAGCCATTTCAAAACGATAGATTGCAATTATCCCGCGGTAGTTCATTACTCCCTCACCAAATCTACAAAAATGTCCTGAAGGCTCTTCTCTTTACTCTCTACTTCAGAAAATGGAATTTTATGGTCAACAAGCACTTTAAAAAGTTTTGGAACTTCTTCTACAGCAGAAGTACTTTGATATTCGTAATTAATTAATTGCCCGTCCAACTTCAAGTTCGGAATAGACTGTAGATCTTGTAGTGCCTGCCCTTCTAAAGAGCCATCATAGGCAATCTGAATAGTTTTTTGACCAAGACGCTTTATTAAACTCTTCTTTTCGTCGACCTGGACAATCTTTCCCTTATTGATAATTCCTATTCGGTCCGCCATTTTCTCGGCTTCTTCAATATAGTGAGTCGTTAGAATAATTGTAACACCACGCTCTTTTAAGCAATGAATTTGTTCCCACATGGATTCTCGCAATTGAACATCGACTCCCGCCGTTGGCTCATCTAAAAAAAGAATCTCTGGCTTATGGGCTAGTGCTTTGGCAATCATCACTCTTCTTTTCATGCCTCCAGAAAGAGTCATTAGCTTATTATTTCGTTTATCAAAAAGGCTGAAGTCCTTAAGGAGTTTATCTACATACTCAATGTCTTTCTTTAGACCAAATAGGCCCTGACTAAATGCAACCGTATCTATAACTCTTTCAAAGGCATCAGTCGTAAGTTCCTGGGGAACCAGACCAATTTTAGAACGTGCACTTCTAAAATCTCTTTGATGATCGAAACCATCTATTATTATTTTACCTGAGGTTAAATTAACCAGGCCGCATATGGCTCCTATAAGAGTTGTCTTTCCCGCACCATTAGGGCCCAGCAATGCGAATATTTCACCTTTGTTTATTGAAAGATTAATATTTTCAAGGGCCTGAAAGCCACCGCTATAAATCTTATTAACTGATTCTACCGAAAGAACTGTTTCCATTGGATGATTGTGCCTGATTTAGGTTATATGTGCCACGGCTTTTAAAAATGGCGCGGAGAAACATTTTTATTCCCTAAAAATTAATCGGATTCTTCTATTTTTCGTCGCTGCCGCATCATTTGATTGATTTCTTTCCATCGCTTTTTTGAATTAGCCATCTCTGCTTTATCAGATTTACGAGCGGCAAATGCCGCCTCCTTCTGAATTTTTTGATAATTTTCCCAAATTTTTGACTCAAGTTCTCCGGAATCTAGAGCCTCATTTATTGCGCAACCAGGTTCATTCGTATGTTGGCAGTTTTTAAAGCGACAAGCTTCAGCGAGTTCTCGAATGATTGGAAATGTCTCATCAATCGAATCCTGTGATGCAAAAATTGATACTTCTCTAATTCCAGGAGTATCAATAATCATCCCCCCCCGAGGTACAAAAAACATTTGGCGAGCTCGAGTCGCGTGGCGCCCTTTATCATCGTCCTCACGAATTTCACTGGTTTGCTGAATGTCCTCTCCCATTATTTTGTTTACGAGACTTGATTTCCCAACCCCTGAAGATCCCACAAACACTGAGGTCGTTTGGCCCGGCATTCTGCTATTGAGCTCATCTACGCCAGATCCATCGACAATACTGGTTCCAAGACAGTCAACATTTAAGGTTTCTTTGAGGCAATCGATCAGCTCATTGGAGTTATCAATTAGGTCTGTCTTTGTAAGAACAATGAATGGTTGTGCTCCACCTTCATTAACAAGTACTAGGAATCTTTGCAGCCTGTTGATATTAAAGTCCTGATTGGCCGAAGTAACGACAAAAACGATATCAACATTGGCGACTAGTGGTTCCTCTCCGTTTTTACCAGAACGGGCAAGGTAAGATTTCCGAGGCAATACTTCTCTAATTATTGCAGCTGACTCACCCTGCTCATCTTCAAATTCAGGCGTTGTAAGAACCCAGTCCCCAACTACAGGCGGACTGGTAACCTGACCTGACAGGTGCAGATTTATTTCTTTGTCTTTTTTTGCTGCTCTCAAGTGAGACCTGTGGACTGCGAGTACTCGGGCCACATCCGACTCTTCTATTTCATCTGTTGCCCAAAAGTCTGACCAGCCCAGATCCGATAATTCCACTGTGAACTCCAAGGAATCTATTTCTACAATAGATTTTGCTTATTCATAAACTAAAATGCAATATATTGGTTCTAGAAAGATGATTAGAGGAAGTCAGCATGTCTTTTAAAAGAACATTTACGAATGCTCCCTGGGAGAAAAAAGTGGGCTACTGCAGAGCCCTCAAGGCGGGGGATCACATCTACATCACTGGAACGGCTCCAGTCAGCGAAGATGGCACCACCTTTGCTCCAGGTGATGCCTATTCTCAGGCAAAGAAATGCTTCGAGATTATTGAAAGCACATTGGCTGAGCTATTGGTTCCCCTTTCTAAAGTGGTTCGCACGAGAATGTTTGTTACGGACATTTCCAAATGGGAAGCCTTTGGAAAGGCTCACTACGAGGCTTTTTCCGAGTTTCCACCAGCGACGACTATGGTCGAAGTCAAACAGCTCATTGACCCACAGATGCTTATTGAAATCGAAGTCGATGCTTATATAGGAAATACTTGAATTCGAAGCGAACTTCTTCCTCCCCAGACAACTATGTGATAACTCCCTAGATAGCCCTTTAGGAGATAATTATGCCTATATTACACGTACGCGCGCTTCCTCAATCAGATGAAAGTAAAATCGGACCTGCATTAGAAAAAACATGTAAAGCCATTGCCAGCTTTTACAATTGTGATCCCAAACATGTCTGGGCCACTTGGGAGGAGATCAAGCCCGGCTTTTATGCCGAAGGGGGCCAAAGAGCTGAACTGCAACCTCAAGAGACCCACCCACCTATTGCACAACTTACTTGTTTTGAAGGTTCATCTGATAAAGATATTGAAGAACTGTTAGAAGTTGCCTCCTCTACCCTTTCTGAGGCCCTTTCAATCGGTGACAATATTTTTATGACCTATCACGAGGCTCACTCTGGTAAGGTTATAGCCGGTAATGGAATAGTGAGGAAATAATGAAAATTAAATCACTAGGTCGTCAGACTGATCTGATATTTTCTGAATTTTCAGGAACAATAGATACTCGAGATAACTACACCTTGATAAAAACACCTTCAAACCCGGGCTACCACTGGGGCAACTACATCATCTTCGACCATGCTCCAAAAGCGGGGGACCTCGATAAATGGAAAGCTCTTTTCGACAAAGAGTTTGATTGGTATTCGAATCCCCACCACTACGTTTTTACCTGGGATACTGAAGGGGACGATAAGGGAGACATACAAGAGTTTTTAGACGCCGGTTTTGAATTTGATTCGGCTGTTGTTTTGACAACAGAAACCATAAAAGCCCCCCCTCATATCAATCAAGACATTGAAGTTAGAAAAATTGAATCCGGTGATGAATGGGATTCTGTTATTCATCTTCAAACTCTTTGTGCTGACCCCAAGTATCTCAATGAATACTACGAGCCTTTTAAGAGGGAACAAATCAGTCAGTATAGAAAAATGACGGATGCCAATAGAGGGAACTGGTTTGGTGCCTTCCTAGGCAAGGAACTTGTTGGTGACCTTGGAATTTTCTACAAAGGCGGCATCGCTAGGTATCAAAATGTTGGGACCCATCCGAAGTATCGAAGACAAGGAATTTGCGGTACATTAGTTGCTGAAGCTGGTCGCAGAGCATTGCAGGAGTACGGCGTTCAATACTTGGTTATGGAGGCCGACCCAGAATACCATGCAGCGAGAATATATGAGTCCGTTGGTTTCAAAAGAAAAGAAGTCAATTATTCACTAAGCTGGTGGAAAGGCTAATCTATGAAAGACACCTTGATTCCTGTACCAACTATTGAAACCGAACGACTCCTACTTCGGATGCCTGAGCTAAATGATTCGAAAAGCTACCAAAAGAACTTTGCAGACTACGAAGTGATTCGCTATTTGTCTCATCTCGTCCCTTGGCCCTATCCAGAAAATGGAGTTTACGAGTTCCTAAAAAATGTCATTCTTCCTCCCCAAGGTAGAGAGAGATGGACATGGGCCATCTTCGAAAAAGACCATCCTGACGAAGTTATAGGAGTAGTTGACCTTTGGAAGAATGGCTGTCCAGAACATAGAGGATTTTGGCTAGCAAAAAAACACTGGGGAAAGGGCTTTATGACTGAAGCAGTTGAACCCGTAAGCCAGTTTGCATTCGAAACACTCAATTTTGAGAAATTAGTTTTTGCAAATGCCGTTGGAAATCTACGATCAAGAAGAATCAAAGAAAAAACGGGCGCAAGGCTGATAGGTGTAGAACCTGCACAATTTGTGGACCCTCAATTTACCGAGCACGAAATCTGGGAACTGAGCAGAGAGACGTGGAACCAACTTAGTACTAACAAAGATAGAGGGTAATGATGGCAGAATTCGCAGGTAGCCTTATACTCGAGATACTTAACCAAAATAACCTTCTCGAAGATTTCTATGAAGCTGTCGACTCTGACAACCTAGGCAAGGTTAAGTCGATTCTTAAACAAGTTCAAGTTAGTGACAAGGATATTAAAGAGGTGATCACTCTCATCGAAAATGGCGATTTAGATTGAAATGCATTAGTGAGTCGGCTTGCTTCGCAATTTATTAAATAGCTCGAAAGCGCCTAGGCAAATAAAACCAGTCACTATGCCGACAATCATATTCTGCAAATACTCATTGAGCCAGTGTGGAAAATGAAATGTATGAGAAATAATCCCTCCACCAACGAGAAGCATCGCCAAGGTACCTACAATTCCCAATCCTTTCATAATATAGGGCATGGACCGGACAAAAACTGAGCCTACTCTTTTGTACTTTTTAGCAATTAAAACGAGTCCAAAATCATCAATTTTCACAATTAGGGCAACCAAGCCATAAATAAGAATCGACGCGAGAATCCCCACTACAATAAGGCTAACCAATTGTGTAACAAAGCTGCCCGATAATGTACTTTTAGCGATGACAATTATTTCAATAGAAAGAATGAAGTCTGTTCTGATAGCTCCCTTGATCTTATCTTTTTCAGAGACTTTTACAGCTCTTTCTTTAGTCTGCTCATTTCCATGTAGAAGTTTTTCAACAACTTTATGAACCCCTTCAAAACAGAGATACAAGCCGCCAATAACAAGTACAATTTTAATTAAAGGAGGATAAATTGCCCCCAAGAGAAGGACACCAACTATACAGTAGACTTTATTAAGGAGAGATCCCCAGAATATACTTTTAACAATAGGTAATTCGCGATCCGGCTTAACATCCACGACGACACCAGCATTGACCGCCAGGTCATCAGACATAATCGCACTGGTCTTTTTAATGGCGACCTTGCTCATCACCGCGACATCATCAAGAGTTGTTGCAACCTCATCGAGGAGCGATAATAAACTAAACATAGCCTTATTCTACAGAGTAGAAGCTTCCTATTGGTAGCGATAGTGCATTAGAACCTTCAAATTTTGACTCGGCATAGTCACCTAAAGAAAATTACTTCTTAATGGTTTACAATAGGTAAGTGTCTATCAGGTATCCAGCATAATAGGCGATCACTGAGGCCAGAGTACCCGCCAACAGGGTTTTCGCGGCGGAAACCCAGTACTTTTCAACCGTCCAATAACTCTTTAAAGAACCAACAATAATGAACGATATGCCTGCCAGCAGAGACGACCACAGAAAAGGTCGATCAAATGTGAAAAAATAGCTCAAGAGGGGCAAACTGCCACAAAGGGCAAAAGAAAGGAATGTTATAACTCCAGCCTTAATACCCGAGCGAAATTCTAGAGTTTTTCCGTATTCATGGAGGACCATATATTTAACCCAAGATTTCTCATCTTTCGTATAAAACTCTAAGTTTTTTTCTAAAAGGTCACCCGTAAAACCCTCTTCTTTTAATATCAATCGAACTTCTTCTTTTTCGGAGTCGGGGTCTTTGCGAACTTGCTGCGTTTCAAACTCTTCGAGTAATTGAACTTCCTGGTTTTCGGTTTTTGTACCCATATAATTACCAACAGCCATCGAAAAACCATCTGCGAGCAAATTTGCGATACCCAGAATAATTATCGTCTTATTAGATAGACCTGCGCCTACGACCCCGGCGACAACAGCAAAGGTGGTTACCGTTCCATCGATTCCACCAAAGACTGCATCTTTAATATAGCTCTGCTTTTTGTTAGACCTCAATCGTCTAAGAATCGAGGCTCGATCATGGGAATGCTGAAAGGATGCTGGGAATTTTTCTGTCAAAAGCGCTCCTTGTTCGCTTATGAGAATACTAAAACATAATTGGCTCTCTTGTGTCCAGATTCAATATCCTTATGGGCATACTTAATTTCATTTAAGTTAAAACACTTCTCAATGGGCGCCTTAATTTTGTCCTCTTTAAACAAGACGAGAATTTCAGAGAGGTACTCTCTTAGAACCTCTGGCTTCAGGAGTCCCGTTGCACTAAAAATAATTTGTCTTTTGGGTTTAAAAAGAGAAGACATCATCATTTTTAGCAAAACAGAAAGAGTTAGAACCGGCGTTAAGTATTTTGACGACTCTTTCATCAATCTTTTGTATTGGTGAGACCCCAGCTTCCCTACACTATCGAAAATTAAATCAAACTGCTCATTGAGTTCATCCAGCTTCTTGTAATCAACGGCATAATCTGCACCTAGGCCCTTTACATAATCAAAATTCTCTGGTGAAGACGTAGCTACTACTCGAGCTCCTATGATTTTCGCCAGTTGAATCGCTGCAGAACCTAAACTACCTGCACCACCATTTACAAGTATGGATTGTCCCTTTTTTAACTCGCCCAATTTATTCAAAAAGTTATATGAAGTGAGGTGACCATCGCACAAACAACTCGCTTCTTTGTGGCTCAAATAATCCGGCTTCTCCACATAAACCCCTTTTTCGTCGAGAACGGCGTATTCGGCGTTAGCTCCAAAGTGAAAGCCAGTTTCGCCAAAAATTTTATCGCCCATGGACACCGATTTTACTTTTTCGCCAAGTCCGATAACCTCTCCCGAGAATATAGTTCCAATAAATTTATTCTTGGGTTTAGTCAGACCCATAAAGAGCCTTGCAAAGCGAGGTACTCCTCGTCTCATCATCGAGTCCGCACTCGTTACTCCGGATGCTTTAATCTTCACAAGAATTTGCTCGGGTCCTGGTGTAGG
>JAUHWN010000184.1 GCA_030424665.1 Bdellovibrionia bacterium
ATCATATCCCAAGTTTTTGAGAAAGATAGGGGTCGTGGCCGGTAGAGAGTGGGTTGATGTCATTCCAGGTCTTTGGTCACTCGGGGTTCAATACCACGGTGTTGACTCTGTTTCTATTGAAGACAGCGACCCTGAGCTTACGATTTTAAAAACTCTAAAACACTATTGGGGTGCTGACGATGTTTTTTTTCTGATGTTGGCTCTTTTAAAGTACCGGATTCGAGAGTTAATCCATGTGGACAGGTTGTGTAACTTGGCACAGTCTGGTCTCTTGAGTGAGGATGAAAAGGTTTTGCTCATCTCTGTGGCGTCAAAAATGATCGACGACGGAGATACGCGTTTTAAAATCATCCGCAAGAAACTCTATAAAAAAGGAATGACGTTTTCAAAACTCCCCGAGCTCTTAGGAATGCCAGAAGTTGTTAAGGCACATGGGGCTGAGGAGAGTTTATTAGAATTTGGCGTAAGAGTGAGAAAGTTTGAATTGTATGAGGAGAATCCTGCACTGGTGGAGAAAAAGTTAGCCTCTATTGGCAGGATTTTATCAAGAAATGATTGGTTAAAAATGAGAGCCCTTATGGGGGCAAATACAAGAGCTGATGTGATTTATCTTATCAGCAGTGGTCATGCAAAAACAGCTTACGAGGCCGGAAAAATTGCCGGATGCACCATGACCTCTGCCTATAGGTGCTTGAAGTATGCAAAAGAATTTAAGGACCTAAAAAGGATACTCGATGTCAGTTGATTTTTAAAACAAGGATGTTAGATTATGAGTTACGGTTTAGGAAGAACCAAGCTTGACGAGAAGGAATCTCAGTTCTTTGAAAATGGAATAGTTTGGTTAACGTGTTTGGATGCCGCCATTTATTTGCGAAAATTTCGGAAAGATGGAAGTCCTTCAACTGGTGCTATTCGAAACTTGATTTATCGAGGAAAATTAAAAGCACGAAAATTTGGGAAGGTTCTTTATCTAAAAAAATCTGAAATTGATAGAGCAATCGATCTTTCTGTTATTTAAAGGAGGATTGATATGTCTAGAAATTCGTATGTAATAGATGGTAAACAATATTGGGATTTTTATGTAAACTTTCAGAGCAAAAAAAATCCCAGAATAAGAGCACAAAGACGACGTGAGAAAATTCAACTTCAAAGTGAGCCTGAAGCAGAGAAATACGAAAATTCTTTGTGGAAGGAGGTCACACTTGAAGTTGGTCGGCGTGAGAATCAGGGGCTGACTTGGCTTGAGTTATTTGAAAAATGGGATCACCACTTTTCAATCAATAAGTCCAAGAAATGGAGTGAGGGAACCAGAAGGGATATTTATGCCCGTCTGAGAAATCACACCAAGACTCTTTTTAAGATCAATGTCAGTGATCTGTGCATGGCTGACATTGTTGATTGTTTGGAGCTTGCAGAAAGTGGTGGCGCAAGCCTTAAGCTTAGAAAACATATCAAGAGCAACATCGATACAATCTACAAATGGGGTATGTCGCAAAAATATATCCTTGGAAAAGATAAATCGATTTGTGCAGATGTGGATCTTGAGCCTTCAAGCCCTGAAGAAGTGGCTGAAAAGCTTCCTGAGATCTTGACAAAAGAAGAGATCAAAATCTTTTTAGACCGAGCAAGGGAACTTGATCACCCTTGGTTTCCGGTTTGGTTTTTTTCGATCTACTCAGGGATGAGAGCCAGTGAGACAAATGCTTTAAGAAAGCAGAAGATCAATCTGGTCTCAAAGAGTGAGGCTTTAAAGCTTGATGCTTTACCTGAGAGTTCAAAGAAAAACTACGGGAAAATCACTGTTCACCTTTCCTGGGACCCGAAGCGAAAGAAAAATGGGCCTGTTAAGGGACGATGGTGGAGGACTATCCCCGTCAACAGTAAGCTTTACTGGTTTCTTTCAAATTATCTCAATAATGATTTTGGAAGTGATGAAGATGGGGCTAGAGTTTTTCCAAAGTTCAGCCAGTGGGACCGTGGGGAGCAGGCCATGGCTTTAAAAGCATTTTTAAAGTCTGAGGGTCTAAAGCCCATCAAGTTTCATACATTGAGGGCTTGCTTTGCCACCCAGATGCTTCAGTCTGGAGTGGACATGGCAACTCTGATGAAGATCGGCGGCTGGAGGGACCACAAGACGATGATGATCTATGTCAGGCTCGCTGGGATTGATGAGGCAGGACGGACTGAGGGGCTTGATTTTGGGCATTTCGCCAGGGCTCCAGAGGTCGCGAGAGCAGTAGCTGGTGAGAACGTCATAGATTTGAGCTCACGCTTTAAAAGGTAGCGTTTTTTTGTGCATTAAAAATTGACAGGCTAAGGAGTTTGAGAGAGTTTGAGTCCCTGAGGAATGGTTCCTCAACAAATTGGAATTAATAAACCTTCAAAACTTACTGTAACTTTTTAGCTCTGTAGTTTTTGGGGATATTACTTGGATGGTCTTTGTTTCGGACGTTCTAAACTACTGATGTCTTTTGAAGCAAGATTTTTCAATTAAGTGCTCAAAAAGACTTAAGTTGGGTAAAACGCCCCATTTCTCCCGCAAATCATCCACCTTTAAAAAGTCCAAGTCGTCTCGGCCTCGGTCATGTATTCATATACACTCCCTTCGGTTCTCGACTCCTGGATTTTTAAATCTGAATAATTTGCGGAAGAAATCTAGTTTGGTTCAACTGTTGATGGATGGCTTGCGGGAGAAATGGGTTTTCGTCGACAGGGCTTGAGGGTAAGCGCCCCGAGTGAATTGCAGAAAAAAAGGCTAACCGCCTAGATTTTTTCGAAGCTTGGTTTCTTCTAGGGCTTGAAAGGTTTTTAGATCGAAGTAGTTCTTTGAAAAGGTATCATCAAATTTTTTAGATTTTTGACGAGTGACTATCAATTCACCGGGCATATCTTCATTGAAGCCCATGCACAGACCTTCAGTATTAGTTTCAATAATGATGGAAGTAACTACCTCTTTCAGGATTTCCAATCGATTGAAGTTAAACTCGCATTGATAGTCCGTAAAATGAAAGAACAGTTCCGCTTTGTCTAAGTCATATCTAAAGACCTCGTGACCACCCCAAGACATTTTAGGGCTTTTTAAACTGAGAGATTTTACACTTTCAAAAAGGGGGGAGAACTTTGATGGGAAATACAAATTAAGGCAGTTTATCAAAAGTCGCTCATTGAAGTCGCAGTCTACCCATTCCAAGTTATTCGACAATCTATAATCCTTTTGAATTTTTTTAAAAAGATTAGCTTGAGATCGAGTGAGTTTCAAGTTGATTGTCTAATTCTGAAACGAGATGGGCGTGTTGATACATCAATTTATGGGTAGGAATTGCCGATATAGAGAGGATATAGAGAGGTTGTTCGTTTGCACTAGAAGGAAAGAATGTTCAATATCAGGCAAGTCTTAAGATTCATAGCGACTCCCTTTCGGATTGGTTTCGAGGGTGAACGCTTGCACCATCAGAACCAATTGACATTGATCACCAATTCCCTAGCTATTTTCGCGTTCCTCGGTGGTGTTTCCCACTCATATAATTTTATATCCCTAGGTCATTCTGCCCTTACAACCGGACTAGTTTTAGCGGACGTGCTTATAATGAGTCCACTCATCCTCATTGCCAATTACAAAAAGAAACATAGTCTCGCACGATTTTTAGTGATTCTTACCACCGTCATCATCGGAATCAGAGGCTACGCAATAGCTGCAAGAACTATCAATGTACACCTTATCTTCTTTGTTGGAATTGTTCTCAGTATAATTAGCTTCAAAAAAGAACAGAAGAAATTAAGATGGACGACTTTAGCCATAACTCTTCTTGGTTACCCGGTCGGGGACTATCTCGTCCATTCTGGTGTATTTCCATTGATAGACATCAAGTGGGAATATTCAGTTCGCCTTATTGATGGATTTTTAATGCCCGTAGCAGTCGCTATTGGTGTCTATATGCAGAAAAATCTCAGTGAACAATACAGTCAGCAGCTCGAAGAGTTTAATGAAACTCTAGAGGCTAAGGTTAAAGCGAGAACCCATGAATTGTTCCTAGCTAAAGAAGAGGTCGAGCAAGCTAGTGTGCTAAAAAACCAATTCTTTGCCAATACTTCCCATGAGCTGCGAACTCCGGTGCAAGGTATTAAAGGGCATCTACAGTTAATGGAAGTGAGAATTAACAAGTTAAAACCCGAAATGATACCTGAGAGTAAGACAAGGTTGTTAAAAAACGTGGGCTTGATGAGGGAGGCTAATGATCGTCTCTCAAGTCTAATTAATCGGCTTCTTGATTTAACTAAAATTCAGAAAGGTGATTTCAAATCACAAGCCGCTGAGTTTTCTTTTACCGATGTCATTCAATCTTCGAGTCACGAGTTTCTGATTGATGCAAAAGAGAAGAACATTCAGCTTGAAGTGCCGGCTGAAAATCTTGAAAATCAAATTTGTGTTCAGGATAAAGCCCTCTGTGAACAAATTCTAAAAAATCTTATGGGGAATGCAGTTAAATTTGCTGAGCCGAATTCAAAAATAAAGGTTTTGTGTGAACTAACGGCCGAGAATATTCGAGTGAGAATCTCAAATAAAGGGCCGGGTATCGATAAAAATGAACTCGATAAAATATTTGAACCCTTCGTCCAAGGAAGTCGCACCGATAAACTGGTGGGAGGAACTGGGCTAGGCCTTTCTTTTTGTAGAAAGTATGCCCGTGTCTTGGGTGGCGATGTGAAGGTCCTCGATTCCGCTCCAGAAAATACTGTCTTTGAACTCAGTTTACCGCGTTACCTCGAAGGCTCAGTCACCTTCGCCCTCTCGGGCTAGGTAGAAGCTTCCTTTTGGTAGCGCTCCCGCGTCTAATCTGCCGCCGGGCCTACTTTATTTCACTGGAGTTTAAGAAAAAACTTTCCTATTTTACCTGAACTCAGACATTCGGACTCCATTGTGGTAACCTCCGTTCTTTCAGAAAGGACCGGAGTCATGCGTGTTTCATTGCTCTTTTTAGTTTTATCATTTAGCCAAGTTACTTTTGCCTCAAACTCATTTGTTGGGGATTGGTGTAAGAGATACGATGACTTCACGGAAGCTTACAAAATCACTCGGGCGTCTGACGGTGGATTGAATGTCAGTACTTGGACTGTAGGAAACAGTTCTGGTGAAAACCATGGGTATTCTAGAGGATTTATCTCTATGGGAGCGAGTTCGGTTGTATTTCAACTCGACGGTTATGACATGGGTGTCACCGATATTAAGCAGTTTTTTAGTGTTCGCCTCGGGAAAAAGCGCCTTCGCTTCTTCTACGAAGACGGCAACCGCATCACCTTCACAGCCTGCAAAATCAACTATCGCAATTAAGCATGTCCTCACTCGCCCTCAGTCCTGAATAGGTCTAGAACCAAAGGTTCAATCGTGGCGCCGCTCCTTCAGGTTTGTAGTCTTTAATAAACCAAGAGGGGCAATTCATGATAAAAGGGGCATTTCTACTCATATTATTCAGCGCGAGCTATTCGGTCGCCCTTCAATCAGACTCAGCATTGAGTGCCTCTGATCGAAATCTAGAAATTCCAAGGGGGTATGTTTTAGTGGGAGATATGATTCTTCCAGAAGAAAATATTCTCAATGACAATGGCTCCACAGTAAAAGGATTTAAAGAAAAGCGCGTGGAGTTGTGGCCCAATGGGATTCTCCCAATTCAATTTTCGAATGGTCTCACCCCCCAACAAGAGCAAATGGTGGTGGAGGCTTGTCAGGAAATGGGGGAGTTTGCTGACATTCAATGTGTCGAAAAAAACTCAAGCCATAAAGATTATGTCTTTCTTAAATCTGTTGATAGTCGTTCCTGCGGATCATCCTTATTGGGACGTGAAGGAGGAAGACAAACTCTGAGTATTCGGTGCTGGAGAAAACGGACCATTCAGCACGAACTCATGCATGCATTTGGAGTTTCCCATCATCACAATAGGCCCGATCGTGATGATCACATTGTCATACTATGGAATAATCTGAAGTTTCTTTCTCGATTCTCATATGTCAAAGTTTCTAACTCGGCAACTAGTCATATTCTGAGTTATTACGACTATGAATCAATTATGCACTATGATTCTCGGTCCGGCTCTAGAAACGGTCAGGTCGTCATGTTCAAAAAGGGATTTACGCCAAAAACGGGTTACATTCGTCAAACCGACGTCATGTCAATCGGTGACCATTTCTTCTTGTATTCTCTTTACGGCGGAGAAAATCCCGTCAGGTAGAAGGTTCCATTTGGTAGCACATCTGCATCAATCTCAAATTGAGATAGAGTTTTCACTAAATCGATCTAAGAGACCCTCTTGAATCCCACTGAATCGGTTTCAGAAAAGATCGATCAAAGATACCCTCTTGAATCCCACTGAATCGGTTTCAGAAAAGATCGTTCAAAGAGTCAGACAAAAGGTCCAAAAATTTAAGATTTATCGAAACTTCGTTCGTTGGGAAGTGTTGTTAGATTAGGAAGTGTCTGGAGGAATAGAACAATGAAAAATGGGATCTATGTATTACTGCTAAGTTTGATTGCTACCGCTAGTTGGGCGCAAACGACCTTTGAATTGAAAAATAAGTTTCTGACCCAAGCTGGACAACAATACTATATGCACCAAGGATCGATTGAATTGTTTGGTCAGGAGGAGTGTTTACTCTCAATCGCTAGAATGGGGAGCTGTTTTGGAGCTAATCCAGCAGCACCATATATCATACCCATGTTTAAGCCTCTTAACTCAAATGGATTTGTCGAGTATGTCGACCCTATTTACGGGGCTCAACTCAATAAGAATCTCAACCCCAATGGACCGCTACTCGCCAGTCGTTTTCATGAGAGCGAAGTGAGGGTCCTTATCGCGAAGGTCCCACCAAGAGCCGCCTACATGGGCTATCAAACCTATGTCATCACTAGGGAAGGGCAAGGCGCTGACAGCTATTTAGATCAATTTTTGCCGAGTACAATAATAGGAGACGGTCACCCGAGTCGCTTCTATGTTTTTAATTCAGTATCGAATTCGGTCAACAATGTGGTTCTCTCTCGATCTCTAGGAGGAGACGGACACTGGA
>JAUHWN010000260.1 GCA_030424665.1 Bdellovibrionia bacterium
GAAGAGATTGATACTTCAGCTCCCCTTATGGAAATGCGTGCTGACTCTCTTCTCTTACTCAATAGTCTCGAAATTATAAAGGACGAATACGGAGTGAGTGTATCGGTATCAGATGTCCTAGGTGATCTTGGAAACCTCGATAAAATTGCAGATTATGTCGCAAAAAATACGTCTCAAACGAGCTCACCCCAAACACCTTCGCCCGCCCATGATCAAAGTGCAGATACTCACGCTTCAGCAGAACAACTCTCAAATCCCCAGTCGAATCTCTCTGAAGTTCAACAAGCAATGTTTCAGGCGCAAACTCAAGTGAATCTCAGCCAAAATCTACTTAGTACTGGTGAAGTCTCTAATGACCTCATGCAACTTCTCAATAACCAAATGATCGTTATTCAAAATCAAATTAGCCTTCTCGCTGGCCAGTCCTACCAAAGCCCCCAAACGAACCAAGCTGTATCAGCAAAGTCACAAACACCTACAGCAACTAACAACCTACAAAGTAATTCGAGCGAATCCAATGAAGCTTCAGGAAAAGGTGTTCTCGGTAATTTCTCTAAATCGAGTTTTAATCAGGTTGACCAGTTGGATGAGGAAAAGTCGAAATATATAGATCAATTAATAAGTGAATTCACGGCAAAAACTAAAACATCGAAAGATCTGGCCGAAACCTACCGAATTCCTCTCGCGGACAATCGAGTTCCCGCAGGCTTTCGCCCACGCATTAAAGAGATGATCTATCCCATAGCTTGGAAAAAGGCCAAAGGGTCTAAGTTTTGGGATGTGGATGGGAACGAATACACAGATTACACTATGGGCTTTGGCGTAAATCTCTTCGGCCATTCCCCCGACTTCATTAATGATAAAGTTGCAGAACAACTTTCTCAAGGCATGGCCGTGGGCCCTCAATCTCACCTCGCTGGAACCGTTGCCAAAAAAATATGTGAGCTCACAAATCACGAGCGAGTTGCTTTTCTCAACTCGGGGACAGAGGCGATTATGACTGCCGTTCGTCTCGCACGAGCTGCAACTGGGCGACAAAAAGTTGTACTTTTCGAAGGCTCTTATCACGGACATTATGACGGTGTTTTAGGTCGAGCTAATCGCAAAGGAAATACAGTCCCAGTGGCTCCAGGCATATCAGAGGCCCTAGTTTCAGACTTAGTTATTCTCGAATACAACAGCCCTGAGGCCCTTGACTACATTAGGAATAACGGCAATCAGCTAGCCGCTGTTCTTTGTGAATCGGTTCAAAGTCGATTCCCAGAAGTGCGCCCCCAAGAATTTCTTAAGGAAGTTCGCACAATAACTAGTCAATCGGGTACTGCTCTAATTATGGACGAAGTCATTACTGGATTT